>JAGWTK010000526.1 GCA_028876035.1 Bacteroidota bacterium | reverse complement strand
CGCGCACTTTACCAAGGCGGATGGCCTGGTCGACAACAACGTTTTTTCAATAACCGGAAAAGGAGATCAGCTTTGGCTGGGAACACTCGGCGGCGGAAGCAGTTTCGACGTAACCGCAGCCAAACCCGGTTTTATCAACTACACGCGTGAAAATGGGCTTAGCAACAATTTTGTGTACAACGTATATGCCGACAGCAGGAACAATATCTGGTTTTCGACCGATGGTGGTGGTATCAGCCGTTTCGGCAACGACGGATTTCACCATTATAACAACATCCCGGGCCTCACCAAAAACATCGTTTATACTTCGGCGGAAGACATCTATGGAAACATATGGTTCACCGGGCTCAATGCAGGCCTGTTTTGCTTCGATGGCAAATCATTCCGGCATTACACAATAAAAGACGGCCTGCACGACAACGAAATTCTGAACCTGGTTCCAGACAACAAGGGCAACCTGCTGCTCTCCCACCCCGAAGGAATCGAACTTTTTAATATCCGCCGCGAGCTCTTCACCTTTTACGGCGAAGAAAGTGGATTCAATGATATCAATCCGGAGATTAATGCCTCCTGCAAGACAGCAAAAGGAGACATCCTCATCGGCAGTGATGATAAAATCATCGTTTACTACCCGTCGGAAACGCGTTACACGCAGCTGCCGCAGCTGGTGATGAACGATGTTGAATTATTCTTTAAACCCATTAAAGCGAACGACCAGCATGTATTCGCGTACGATGAAAATCACCTGACCTTCAATTTTGCCGGCCTTTGGTACGTAAACCCTTCGGCTGTTAATTACCTGTACCAGCTGGAAGGAAACAGTACCGATTGGATCAGCACACGCGACCACTCGATTTCATTCCCCAACCTCCGGCCAGGCAGCTATGTGTTCAGGGTAAAAGCATCGATCAACAACGATTTCAGGTTTGCCCCAATGGTCACCTGGCGCTTCCGCATTCTGCAACCTTACTGGCGCCAAACCTGGTTTATTGCCTGCTTGCTGCTGTTCGCCGGACTGACGGTATTCTACCTCGTGCGACTCCGCTTTCGTTTTCTCCAGGCGCGGCAGGAAAAAGAAAAACAGCGGATGGCCGCGCAACTGATGATGCTGAAGAACCAGCTGAACCCCCATTTTCTTTTCAACAGCTTTAATACGCTGATGAATATTATCGACAAAGACAAGCAGATGGCGATGGAGTTTACCGAAAAGCTCTCTGATTTCTACCGTGAACTCGCCCTGCTCCAGGATAAAGACCTGATAAGTATTGCGGAAGAAGTAAACCTGCTCAAGAACTACATCTACCTGCAGCAAAAAAGATTCGGGAATAATCTTCAATTGAAACTGAATATCTCCGAGGAACATCTCCAGCGCCATATCCCGCCAATGACATTGCAGTTATTGGCAGAAAATGCGATTAAGCACAATAGTATCACCCCGGAAAGACCGTTGCTGATCTCTGTTGAATCTGCCCAGTCATTTATCGTAGTCACCAACAATATCAACAAGCATCCCGTGAAGGCCAGTTCTGCCGGCATCGGGCTGTCCAATATCAGGCAGCGCGTACAAATGCAAACCGGTAAGGACATCAGCATCATTGAAAACGAGCAGGAATTCAATGTAATTATTCCCATAAAAACCAACTGAAAGAATGCACCTCCTTATTATAGAAGACGAAGAAAACGCAATCGAAAGGCTGGAAAAAATTATTGCCGAAATCGCGCCCGATAAGCGCATCGTTGGCAAATGCACCAGCATTGAACAAACATTGCAATGGCTGAAAGAACACCCGAGACCTGATCTTATTTTGTCGGATGTACAATTATCTGACGGTCTTAGCTTTGAAATCTTTCAACAACTCGATGCGCAGATACCGGTAATTTTCGTGAGTGCCTATGATCAATTTGCCGTGGAAGCATTCAAAGTGCATGGCCTGCACTACCTGCTGAAACCGGTCAAGAAAAATGAACTTACGGAAACGATGGCCAGGTATGATCTGAACCAGTCGCGCATCAACGCTACGACAGAACCTGCTGCAGCTGGAACGCCGGAAAAAACATACCAGGAACGATTCATCCTGCACGTAGGCAGCCAGATGAAACTGATCCACGATCATGAAATCGCGTTCATTTACACGGAAAACAAAGTCGTTTTCATTGTAACATTTACGGGACAGAAATACCTGATGGACATGACACTCGAAGCACTTGAAAAAGTACTCAAGCCTGCGGTATTCTTCCGGATTAACCGCCAGTGTATCATTGCGCTGAAATCGATCGTAAAAATGTCACCAGCCAGCAAGCAGCGCATTAGCCTGCGGTTACAGCCCCCGGCTCCGTTTGAAACGATCACCAGTTTTGAACGAACCCCGCAGTTCAGGAAATGGCTGCTGGGAGAAATATAAACCGCATCTGCAGGTCAGCCTGCATTTCCGCCCGTTCAACGACAGGAACCCATGCCTCCCGAAAGGAAGGCACATCCTTTGTAACTACCGCTGTATTCATCCCCCGTTTTAAAATCCACCCCTTCAGTTTTCGGCAAATGAAAAGGAGTCACCCGGCTCCTTTTTTTATTCCCGCCAGGCGAACCTGCAAATTCAATTTCCTTCCTGCTCAGCGGGCATATCCTACCAGTCAGTGCAAAGCAGTCTGCCCGCACTAACGCTTTGCATTATTCTTGCGTTAACAGGACGGTAATTCAAAACAGAAAAACGTATCATGAAAAAGCTAACGGTCCTTGGTACCCTGTTGATGCTGTTTTCGACGCTCTATTTTGCCATCAGTTGCAAACATGAGCTGCCGCTTTCCTGTGCCGATGTCAAATTCAAGATATCAGCTACCAAAACCGACGCTGTTCTGAACAATGCGAACGGAAGTATCACCGTCACTGCCAGTGGCGGTGAAAAATTTAAATATAGCCTGAACGGGGGACCGCTGCAGGATACTGGTTACTTTGCTGGACTGGAGCCATTCAAGAGCTA
>JAGWTK010000525.1 GCA_028876035.1 Bacteroidota bacterium | reverse complement strand
ATAGGGCGCGAGGTAGAGACTGTACATGGTCTGTTGCGCTCCTTTGATAAAAAAGAAGTCCACGTCTGCCCCAAAATTGAGTACGTTTTTTACGATTCTCGACTGGGTGGTTACGCCCAATGTCAGCGGGGGGTTATCGAACCAATAACTAACACGGCTGGGTGCGTATTTAACACGAATTTTTTTGTAGTCAAGTACTGTGTCTACTGTTTGCGGTGATGCAGCGGGTTGCTCCACACGCTGATAACCAGAATTTGTTGAAACGGTTGATACAGGTTTGGGTGCATCCGGATGCGGTTGCGCGATGGTTTCACGTTTTCCATTGGCATAGATAATCATGAACACCTCTGTTTTGGCAATATTATATACCGGACCTTCAAGGTTATCCCAACGTTTGTATTTGATCGATGTTTCTGTTATTTCGGTGACTTTGGATTTGATTTCTGTTTGATCGGTTTTCACGATTACATCCTGCCCGGATGCCGATAAGCCACAGGCGCATAGTATGGCAAATAATAACTTTCTCATTGTTGAATGATTTGTTGACGGTGTAGAAATGATTGTTTATTGTACAGGGCTAGTAGTTGCCGTTC
This sequence comes from Bacteroidota bacterium, assembly GCA_028876035.1. GTDB lineage: Bacteria > Bacteroidota > Bacteroidia > Chitinophagales > Chitinophagaceae > JACMLD01. The sequence goes on along the minus strand of JAGWTK010000525.1, from coordinate 2,392 downwards.
CCGGTTACATTGTAGCTGTTGTTGGTATTGAGGTCGTACATAACGATGGTGAAAGTGAAACTCCGTGCCCCTGTTTTTGTAAGCGTACCGCTTTTCGACGCCAGCTGGGTTCCGTTTGCAAAGGTCAGCAGTGCAAAGAATGAACAGTTATTGGTAAACAGGTAGCCATCGGTAAGGGGGTAACTGCCAGACGATGCCTGGGGAACATTGTAGAGCGCGATGGAAGTACCATTGGTGGTAACGATGGCCACGTCTATCCCATTGGCGCAACCGACCACATCAGGAACGGATGCGCATAATCCGGAAAAGCTTCCACCGCTGTATGAAAACTTACCACTGCCGGTACCACCGGTTGGAGGTGCTGCATTGTTGCATTGCGAAGTGGCTAAACCGGAAACCGTTGTGGTGCTGTTGGCCGGCACGCTGTTCACGGAAACCGCGGCGCCGCCTGCTGGTGTAACCGTGTAGGTCCAGCTTCCATTGGTAGCTTCTATTTTCGCGCGAAATTTACCGGCTTCATTGGTAACTACTTCATACTTATCGTACCGGCTTTGAATACTCACTGTAACAAACGGTGCCGGGTTGCCATCTGTGCAGTTGACCGTGCCCGTTAGTGTGCCTGTTTGGATAAAGGCATCGATATTCTGGTAAAGTGTGACACAAGGAAAAAAGTATTCACTTCCCGTTTTCGTAATGCTGGTGGGTTTATTCCATTTGCCCTGTTCAGGATCGTAGCCCCAGTTGTTAACGGCGGCATTATCAGGTGATGCCAGTCCGGCCGGTATGGTAACACCCACTTTTACATTCGCATTGGGTGTAAGCTTGTTGCCTGCCTGATCGGTAAACTCAGTTGCCACAAATCCATACGTACGCATACCGCCGTCGTTTCCATTTTGATCGGTTGCGCGAAAATCACCACCCGGCATCATGGCTGCGATATTTGGGTTGGTTTGCGTAATGTATTTGGCAGAAACCACTACCTGCCCGGTGAAATTGGTGCCATTTGCAGTAGTAAATCCATTCGCCGGTGCTACCACCCGCAAGCCTGTAGCACCCACCGATCCACCAGATGCGGCCGAAATGGTACCCAGGTTGGTTTTGCTCAACACTACAATCTTCGCATAGAGACTGGAACCATCAATATTCTCTACATTCTTATAGGCCGTGTAGAAGGCCGGCGAACTTACTTCCAGTTTATATACGTCCTGCTTTGGAAGATTGCTGAAACTAAAAGAGCCATCGCTTCCGGCATCGGCCGATTGACCATTAATTTTTATCGAAGCTGAACTAACAGATTGACCGCTCTCATCAATAACAACCCCGGAAAGCGTAAAGCCTTTTTTGTCATTGGATTTCTTGCATTGCGACAGATACAGCGCACCTGCCAACAGCAGGATACCTGCGAGTAAACGCTTGATCATAATAAAAAAATTTTACAGGAAATGAATAAGTGCTGGTTGCCGTAGCTACTGGCGGATATTGCGATTGAACGACCGGACAAATATCATCCCGGCAAACGGGCGATACAACGGTCTTTATACGCATTCGATGATGGTTAAATAACCCCCCGTGATTTTCACGGCCGGGGGGAGAAAACACGGTATCGGCGTTTCTGCGGCAGGTAAAATAGTGCTGGCGGAAACTGTTGAAAGTTGTAAGTTCATACCAAACACCTTTGCTTGATGTTTACCGGATTTATACAATCATTTAGGTATAAGAGACTGCTATTTCTTATTAGTCTTTTCATTGCTACCTGCACACCGATTGCTGCCCAGGTGGCCGCGCCTGGTAATTCGCCCTGCACTGTCATCCGGAATACGACAACCGGCAACTTTGAACTGCGCTACGAAGGAGCGGTCATTGCAAAGATTCAGGCTGGTAAGCCAGCAAGCATCAGCGAACAGATTTCGACCGACGAACACACCCATGGCCTTACCCAAACCATTTCGGTTGTGCCGGCCAGGCAACAATTACAGGCCACGATATTTGCTTCAGTTCAGGCCATCGCCGCCGAGATGCGTTCAAAAGCGCAGGAAAAATTTCCCATCGTAAGAACTACCATTGGCAACAGCAGTGAAAATTTTCGCAACAATGCCGTGTATGATCGGTACAATGACTGGTCGCTCGAATTATCGACACTGCGCGGAAATCAACGTATGGTGTCTCGTTCCGCTGCAAAAACGGAAAAGCAGTTTCTGTTTGAAGCTACTGGCGACACGATCCGGATTGTATTCCGGCCATTGTATTATCAGAAGCACAAAGGCATACATTATTTCAATCCCCGTAGGTATAATGTATGGAAACAACCGGTGACAGGCTGGTCGTCCTGGTGGGCTTATTTCAGAAAATTCAATGAGCAAAATCTGAATGAACTGCTGGATGTATGGAAGGA
>JAGWTK010000524.1 GCA_028876035.1 Bacteroidota bacterium | reverse complement strand
AGACGATCGTTTGAGGACCCTGGTCGGTCTGCGTTATTTCAAACAATTGTTCCTGGATTTACCCGGTAAATATGCCAACCAATATTATTTCCTGTATGCAGATGTTACTGGCGTACTTGGTTCGCTATCGATTTTCCGGCAGAACTTTTACAAGGCGCAATATTTCTATGGTTTTGGCCGCAACGAAGACGTGCCCGAAGGTATCGACCTAACACTCACCGCGGGTTGGGTAAACAAGCAGGCCAAGAATCGTCCATATGTTGGCGTGGATATCAGCCGGTATTTTTTTAGTGCCAGCAAAGCTTATTACAATTTAACACTCCGTTCAGGAACCTATTGGGGTAAACAAAAACCGGAGGATTTTGCGATGTTGTTTAATATTGATCATTATAGCAGGCTGCGTTACCTCGGAACGAAATGGAAGCAGCGAACCGTGGTGAACGCAAGTATCACCGGACAAGTGAACCCAGTATTGAATGCACCGCTTTCGCTGCAAAGTGTATTTGGTTTGGATGAATGGAAAAACAGCCTGTCGGCGGCGGGTGATTTCCGGGCTACCTTAAGGACAGAATCGGTATTCTTCAGCCCGTTTACCTTTATCAATTTTCACTTTGCGCCATTTGTCTTCGGCAATCTATGTGCGATTACTCCTTACAAAGAGAACCTGTCGAAAACTGATCTTTACAGCAGTATTGGCGGCGGTATCCGCACGCGCAATGAAAGTTTGATCTTCGGAACGTTTGAACTGAAGGTGTTTTATTTCCCCCGGAAGACATTTACGGGCGATAGCTGGCGAATAGAAACCAATACCGGTATCAAGTTTAAATACAATAGTCAGCTTATCAAAAGACCGGATTTGATCATCGTAAACTGATCAGGAAGCGTTCCCCTGCGGGGGTGTTTGTTTCCCTGGCCCCTGCCTGGAATGACCTGGCTTTCCGGGCCGATGTTGTGGCCGGCCATGTCTTTGTCCGCCGGAACGATGACTACTGCCCCCATGACCATGTCTCTGTCCGGGTTGCCAGGCGGGCACAGGTCCGAGTTCGGGAGGCACCGTTGCCTTGGGTACTTCTTTGCCTATTAGCTGTTCAATGGCCGCAAACTTTCGCTGTTCGCGGTCGGTGACAAAAGTGAAGGCCGTTCCATCGGTCTCTGCTCTTGCAGTACGCCCGATGCGGTGTACATAGTCTTCTCCATCGTTGGGCACGTCAAAATTGATCACCAGGCCGATATGGTCAATATCGATACCACGGGATAATATATCGGTGGCCACCAGTATGGGTAACCTTTTGGCAGCAAAGGCGAGCAATACATCTTCACGCTGTGCCTGGTCGAGATCGGAGTGGATCGCTTCAGCCGGAAAGCCGGAGCGTTTAAGCTCGGCCGTTAGTTGCTTTACGTTTTGCTTGCGCGAGCAGAAAATGAGTATGGAGCTAAAGTTCTTTTGTTTGAGCAGGTGTTTAACGAGCGGTATCTTTTGGGGTTCGTAAACCACAAAAGCCTGCTGCACTATCTTTTCGGGCGGACGGGAAATCGCGATATTGATCTCTTTCGGGTTGACCAGGATTTTTTGTGCCAGCGATCGGATCTTGGGTGGCATGGTCGCCGAGAACAGGAGCGTTTGTCGTTTGGCAGGCACCATGGAGATGATCTTCATGATATCGTCGTAAAAGCCCATGTCCAGCATCCGGTCGGCCTCATCGAGCACGAGGTAACGCAGTGCTTTGAGCTTTACATAACCCATGTTGATATGCGATATCATTTTTCCTGGTGTGCACACCACGATGTCGACGCCTTTACTGAGGGCCTGTTTCTCCTGTACAAAGGAGCCGCCATCACCTCCGCCGTATACCGCGATGGAGCTGACCGAAGTGAAATAGGAGAGTCCTTCGAGGTGTCCCGCGATCTGGATCGCCAGTTCCCGGGTGGGCACGATGATCAGGGCATTGATATCATGCTCGTCGTGACTTTCGGTCAATAATTTATGGAGCAGGGGCAGCAGGAAGGCGGCCGTTTTGCCGGTGCCGGTTTGGGCAGACGCGATGATATCGTTGCCGTCCAGTATCAGCGGAATTACCTGTTCCTGGACGGGTGTTGGTTCTTCATAACCACTGGCTGCAATACCTTCTGCAAGTTGTTCGTGGAAATTAAATGCTGTAAACTTCAATGGGTCTTTGGGCTGTTGATGCTGGTAAAGATAAGGAAACGGGCGTTAAAGCAGTCATTGTTGAAACAAGAAGCCAGCTTATGCGCATTCCATTAAACACTGCAAAGCCTGAGTTCGTATAGCTCGACGGGCCATTGGTTCGTTTACAGCGAAATTAATTCGTTTATTTTGTGAAAAATATCAGAATGATCGCCGGGATCAATGATTTCAAGAGTGTGTTTTTTATCGGCGTTGCGGGTACGGGCATGAGTGCGCTGGCGCAATACCTCGCAGGAGCGGGTAAACAAGTGGGTGGATCCGATCGCTATTTCTTGCCCAATACCGCCAATGATACCCGCGACAAACTGGAAGCAGCCGGCGTTCGTTGTTTTCTGCAGAATGGGGAAGGTATCACTGAGAACACGGATCTAATCGTCGTGTCAACGGCCATTGAGGATACAGTGCCCGAAGTGCAAAAGGCCAAACAGCTCGGCATCCCTATTATGCACCGTGCTGCCCTGCTTTCATTGATTGCGAAAAGTAAAAGAACGATTGCGGTAGGCGGTACCAGCGGCAAAAGTACTACCAGTGCGATGCTGTTTGATATTTTACAGGAAGCCGGAATGGATCCAAGTATCATCAGCGGTGCCGGGCTGGTGAGCATTATCCGTCAGAATAAAATTGGCAATGCCTGGGTGGGCAGGGGCGAATGGTTGGTTATTGAGGCAGATGAAAGTGACGGTTCGATTGTGCAGTATGCACCTGAAATCGGATTGCTGCTGAATGTAGATAAAGACCACAAAGAAATGGATGTGCTGATGGATATCTTCCGCCAGTTCAAA
>JAGWTK010000054.1 GCA_028876035.1 Bacteroidota bacterium | reverse complement strand
AGTGTGATTGGCGAGATGGGTAATGCCGGACAGAGCAGTTATGCTGCCAGTAAGGCCGGGGTTATTGGATTTACCAAGAGTGTAGCCAAAGAGCTTGGCAGCCGCAACATTCGTTGCAATGCCATCGCACCCGGATTTGTAGAAACTGATATGACCAGTTACCTGAAAGATGGTGAAGGGGCCGATAAATACAAAGCCGGGATACCATTGGGGCGTTTTGCCAGTGCAGAAGAAATTGCCAACACCACACTCTTTTTAGCGTCTAATCTTAGCAGTTATATTACCGGGCAGGTGATCAGTGCCTGCGGGGGACTGAATATCTAGTCAATAGTCCTGAGTCGTTCCCCACGTTCGAAGTCCCTTAGCCGATCGGCCTGGGCCAATGGCTAACAGCCAAAAGCTAAGAGCTAAAATCCAGCAATATAAAAATGTATCGGTGATACATCGCTTTTCTGCTTCCGATTTTACAGAACGATGCGACAAGCTGGCCGCTGCAGAACCCATATTTAAACAAGTATTGCAAGCCTATGGCTATCCGCCAATGTGGAGCCGTCCGCAGGGATTTGCCTCCCTCATCCATATTATCCTCGAACAGCAAGTGTCACTGGCATCCGCGAAAGCCGCGTTCGATAAACTTCAGGCAACACTTGGCAGCATCACGCCGGAAGGATTAATGGGTTTATCAGACGAAACGTTGAAGGCTTGTTATTTTTCCAGGCAGAAGACACTGTACGCACGGGGCCTCGCCACTGCCATCCTGATGAAAGAAATAAATCCTGATGCCTGGCAACATTTTCCCGATGACGAAATCCGGTCCCGGATGAAGCAGTTGAAAGGGATTGGTGACTGGACCGTGGACATTTATCTCTTGTTCACCTTACAGCGGTCCGATATATTTCCATTGGGTGATTTGGCCATGGTCAACGCGCTGAAGGAACTTAAACAACTTCCCGCCGGCTCCGATAAAGCAGCACTGCTCAGTGCCGCCGCCAACTGGCGCCCAAACCGGTCTCTGGCTACCATGATGCTCTGGCATTATTACCTGGAGCGCAGGAAAGCCCGGCTTCAGAAGCGGAATGTCTGATATAAAACAAGCGATTTCAGCTGACCAACTTTGGCAATCAAGGCCAGAAGAACATCCCTCGACGCATGCCTCGGGACTGGTGACTGCAGACTTTCGACTACGGGCTACGGACTACGGACTACCGACTAACTACTTTCCTCCCAGCGCCTTCTGCGCAAAACTACCCGCCACCAGTTTGCCACTGATCGCAGCCCGTTCTTCCAGCAATTTTTCCCAATGATCGGTTCCTTCCCACAGTATTTTTCGGATCGCGGTCAGGGCATCCAGACTGCTGTGCGCGAGCGTATGCGTGAGTTTATCGACCGATTCATCCAGTGCAGGGACCGATTCATGCACTTCGGCGTAAATGTTTTTGCGCCGCGCCCAGTCCGCATTTCGCCAGGAACCGGCATCTATGGCAAGCTGCCCGAATGCAGCCCTGCCCGTTTTTCTTTCAATAACCGGTCCTACCACAAACGGCCCGATACCAATCGTGAGCTCACTGAGTTTGATATCGGCATCCTGGTGCGCGATGGCATAGTCGGCCGCAGCCGCCAGGCCAACCCCACCACCCACACATTTGCCGTGAATACGAGCAACAATCATTTTGCCGCAGGTGCGCATGGCATTGAATACATGGGCAAAACCGCTGAAGAATGCCCGGCCCTGTTCTGCTGTTGTAATCACTGATAGCTCGCTGAAGGAGGCACCTCCGCAAAACGCTTTCTCACCGCCCGACCGCAATAAAATCACCCGGGTATCTGCATTCATACCCGCGTGGTGAATTTCCTGGGCGAGTTCTGAGAGGAGTTGCGCCGGTAATGAATTGCCCTGGGGATGGAAGAACTCAATGGTACAGACCCCGCCGCTTTGATGTGTTCGAACGTATGGTGCTGTCATATGCCGGTGGTTGAAAGATGAAGAAATAATGCTTATATAAAGTTATCTGAAAAAGCGGTCCTGCCACAAGGCGGTGCAAAACCATGGCAGTAGGAGGCAAAAAAAACCGCCCCGGGGGCGGCAATAAAATGTAGCGGCGGGCACTTTTAATTAAGCGGCTTTTTTGGCGTCTATTGCACTGCAAAGCAAACCAAATATTTCTTCTACATTACCCTCCCCCTCTATCATAACCACTTTGCCGAACTGTGCATAGTAATCGGCCACGGCAGAGGTCTTTGCATGGTATTCCGCAATGCGCGCACGGATAACATCTTCCTTGGTATCATCGCTTCGTCCGCTGGTCAAGCCGCGGTTCAACAGCCGCTTTACGAGCTCTTCCTCACTTACTTTTAAGGCAAGCACCACATTGATAGCGGCATTATAAGTCGTCAGTAGTGCGTCCAGCGCTTCCGATTGCGCTTTGGTGCGCGGAAATCCGTCGAACAAAAAGCCTTTTGCGGCTGGGTTGGCTGCAAGTGCAGAACGAATCATTCCAATCACTACCTCGTCAGGAACCAGTTGACCCTGGTCCATCAGTTTTTTTGCCTCCAGCCCCAACGGCGTTTGGTTGGCGATCTCGCTCCGCAGCAGGTCGCCGGTAGACAAATGCTTCAAACCATAACGGGCAATCAGTTTTTCAGATTGGGTTCCTTTTCCGCTACCCGGTGGACCAAAAAGAATTAAATTAAACATAATCAGTTGTGCTGAGCTTTGGAGAGAGACAAATATAAAGGATGGCGCCTGAAAAACCCTTCAGAATTTTGGAGGTAATTTTAGACAATTTCTAATATGTTAAACTCACCGATCTGTCTTTTTTCTGACAATCCGCGGCAACCGAAGGCACGTAGATTTGTTGTATAAAAACAAGTATGCGACAATTATTCAAGATAGCGTTGCTGGCAGCCATTCCTGCGGTGTTTGCTCATTGCAGTTATTCGCAACCTTCAGCAGCCAAAAAATCTCCGCAAATGGACAAACCTAGCAACAAAAATTACCCGGCTTATTCAAAGACCGATAGCAATGCCGTAAACCTGAGCGACGAAGAATGGCGTAAAATTTTACCGGCCGATGTGTTCGCAGTAGCCAGGCAGAAAGGCACCGAACGTCCCTGGACAAGTCCGCTCGAAAATTCAAAAGAAATCGGCACCTATTACTGTGCGGTGTGCGGCAATCCGCTGTTCAAAAGCGATACGAAGTTTGAAAGTGGTTGCGGATGGCCGAGCTTTTATCAACCCATCAGTAAAAACAGTATGATTTATCTGCCCGATAATTCCTACGGCATGAAACGGACGGAAGTGGAATGTGCTCGTTGTAAATCTCACTTGGGGCACGTATTTGATGATGGTCCTCCCCCCACTGGTCTTCGCTATTGCATCAACGGTGTAGTACTCGACTTTGAGAAAGCACAGGAGGCGGAGAAGAAGTACAATGAGAAGAAATAGTTCTAAGTTTTAAGTTCTAAGTTGGCTGACGCGAGCGTGGCTTCGCAAGCGTAGAAAAGGAAATAGTTAGGAAAGTTCTAAGTTTTAAGTTCTACGTTTTAAGTTGGCTGACGCGAGCGCGGCTTCGCAAGCGTAGAAAAGGAAATAGTTAGGAAAGTTCTAAGTTTTAAGTTCTAAGTTTTAAGTTGGCTGACGCGGGCGTAAATTGCCCCGAGTGTAAAAATAATTCGTTTAAGATGATGCAGCTTTTTGGAAAAGTGCAATGCGAAAAGACTTAAAACTTATTACTTACAACTTTTTACAAAAGGAAAATCCCGGTTTGTCGACCGGGATTTTCCTTTTATGCAAAACTATGATTAGGATTTCTTCAAATCGATATTCAATGTGATACTTACGTCCTTTCCAACTACCAATCCACCTGCTTCGGTAGCGGCGCTCCATTTCAAGCCGTAATCAAAACGGTTGATGGAGCCGGTTGCTTTGAAACCTGCATGCGTACCACCAAAAGCAGTAGCAGTGCCGCCGTATACCACGTCAAAGCTGATTGGCTTGGTGATGTCACGTATGGTCAGGTTACCATTCAGTTTGTATTTATTACCGCCGAGTGATTGGAAGGATGTACTCACGAACTTAATCTGTGGGAATTTAGCCGCATTGAAGAAGTCGTCTGACTGCAGGTGTTTATCACGCTGCTCGTTGTCTGTATTAATCGAAGCCACATCTGCAGCGAAGCTGATCTGCGCATCCGTAAAATCGGGTTTTGAAGAACTAACCGTACCACTGAACGACTTGAAACTACCGTCAACATCAGACACTACGAGATGTGACACGGAAAAACGGATATTGCTGTGTGCCTTATCCAATTCCCATTTAACGGGTGCCTGGGTGGCTTTGGCCGGCGCAACGGGCTTTTCTTCACCTGGCAATACAGTAAACGCAGATCCTGCTACGACAGCTCCTGCGAGCAGCGAAAAAAGGGCAATTTTTTTCATTTGTTGGCTTTTAGTGTTTAAACTTTAAATGAAGGTAGCACTTTTGATTTATCTACAAAATTAGTAGAGTGATTTTAACATTTCCGTTGCCATTGTTTTGTTGGGCATTTTGGCCGCACACGTGTTATTTTTGGAAACAATTAGGAGTAGCATATGATCGAAAATCCAGTTTTATCGGACCTGTCCGGACGCCTTACCGGTTCAGAAATTGTTAAGTTAGGTGGGGAAATCAGGGACCGCATCCGCAAGGGTGAGACCATTTATAATTTTACAGTGGGGGATTTCGATCCGGCGGTGTTTCCCATTCCCAAAGGCCTGGAAGATGCCATCGTAGAGGCGTACCGCCAGCATTTCACCAACTACCCTGCTGCCGAGGGGAATCTTGACCTTCGGGAGGCCATCAGTGCTTTCCTGCTGGAGCGACAAGGCCTACGGTACAATACCCATGAACTCCTCGTTTCCAGTGGTGGCCGACCATTGATCTACTCAATTTACCGGGCCATTTGTGATAAGGGAGATAAAGTTGTATACGCGGTACCTTCCTGGAATAATAATCATTATGCCAATTTTGTAGAAGCTGAACATATCGTAATCGAAGCAGGCCGGGAGACTAATTTTATGCCTACGGCAGCGCAATTACAGCCCCATATCCAGGAAGCGACCCTGATCGCGCTTTGCTCTCCGCAAAATCCAACAGGTACTATATTTTCTGAGGAAGAGCTGGCAAGGATCTGCGACCTGATCGTCACAGAGAATAAACGGCGTGGTCCGGGGCAAAAAAAAGTCTACCTACTCTATGACCAGATGTACTGGCTGCTCTGCTACGGCAATCATAGCCACCATGATCCGGTAACGCTGAATCCGGCCATGCGGGATTACACCATATTTGTCGACGCCATTAGTAAAGTATTTGCCGCCACCGGGGTAAGAGTAGGCTGGTCGGCCGGACCCGCTTTCATCATCGACCGGATGAAAGCCATCATGACCCATCTCGGTACCTGGGCACCCATGGCAGAACAGAAAGCATTGGCGGTATTCCTGCGGCAGTCTGCCGCCATTGATGCCTACCTCTCTCATTTTAAAAGTGAGCTGGAAGAGAGACTTACCGGCTTGTATGCAGGTTTGCAGTCGTTGAAACAGGAAGGTTTTGGCGTAGATGCTGTCGCGCCGCAGGGGGCCATTTACCTGACGGTTCAGTTCGATTTCACCGGGAAAACAACGGCAGCAGGAAAACTTCTGCAAACGCAGGAAGATACCAGCGATTACCTGCTTAGTGAAGCCAAACTGGCGGTGGTACCCTTTTACGCATTTGGTGCGCCCCGTGATTCCAACTGGTACCGGCTCAGTGTGGGTACGTGCAGAAAAGAACAGGTAGGCGCCGTAATCGCTCAACTCCGACAGGCATTGATGAAACTGTCCTGAAAAAACAATCCCGGCCAGTTGGCCGGGATTGCAAATATCGTAGGGGGAAAACGATCAATACATCAATTCTTATTGCATACAAACTGGAAGGGCTTCAATTCAGGCTGGTGAACCACATGCATTATCTTCTTGCGATTCACCATTACCTTATGTTTCGTAATATCAAAAACTTCGTGTGCAGTACAAAAACTGTCTACCGTCTCTAACTGAAACAACAATGAATTAAGCTTTTCTAATTCCAGCTCAATCTGGTGTTGGTTCATTGATTCATCTTTCACGAGAACAAGCAAATCTCTGTTAGTAGCCTTCATGATTTATCAGATTTTAGTATCCAACGAAACCCTTATGAATTCCACAACCACAATTTTTGCCGGATACCCTTCTTTCGCTCGAGCAGCTAAGCAGAAATAACACAGCAATCGTTAGAAGTCCAATTGTATAACGTTTATTTTTCATGGTTTGGAATTTCTAAATTAAACTATTTTGCTAAAAAAATATTACCCCGTTTTCCGCAAAAAGTAAAAATTAACACATTAGCCGCAGCCACTATACAGTACTGGTTGCCCCGCTCGATTGGGGTCTTGGACATGCCACAAGATGCGTGCCCATTATCGAAAAATTCTTATCTTTTGGTTTTAAGGTTATTATCGCCGCTACGGGTGATCAGAAAATACTAATTCAAGAAAAGTTTCCGGACCTCGAAATACTTGAGTTAAGAGGATATGCTGTGCGTTATGGGAGGACTGGCGCCTTCACCTTGTTGAAAATTTTCCTGCAAATCCCTAAAATATTGATAGAAATCAACCGTGAAAACCGTTGGCTGGCGCGGATTATACAGGATCATGCTATTGACGTGGTACTCTCTGATAACCGTTATGGGCTCTATCATTCGTCAACCCTCAATCTGTTCATGACCCATCAATTGCAGGTGAAATCCTTTGCAGGCCGGTGGGTGGATGTCGTATTGCGGCGGCTACACTATTTATTTATCCGGCGGTTCGATGCCTGCTGGGTTCCCGACCTGGCGGAGCTCACTACTTCGCTGGCAGGATCGCTCTCTCATCCTTCGTCCATGCCGCCGCTGCCAGTTACGTATATCGGTGCCCTCTCTGCGCTGCCACCTGCAAACCCTTCGCCTGGAAAAGATTTGCTGGTTCTTCTTTCTGGCCCCGAACCGCAACGCACCGTATTTGAATCAATTTTACTGGAACAACTGGCTGAATATAAAGGCAAGGTTGTGCTGGTACGCGGCTTGCCATCGGGGGGCAAAGCCCTGGCCCTGCCCCAGCAAATTACCAGCTTCAATTATCTAAGCGGTGAGCAACTCAGCCACCATATCGCCGGCGCAGGCGTCATTGTCAGCCGGGCAGGGTATAGCACCGTCATGGACCTTCTGCCGGCCGGGAAGAAGTGCGTCATGGTACCTACCCCGGGACAAACGGAACAGGCTTACCTGGCGCGGTGGCTATCAAAGCGGCAATACATCATTTGCAGTGTACAAGACGATTTTCAGCTTGAACCGCTGTTGGAAAAAGCAGTTTCGCTCTCACCGCCCGCTTTCCCACCGGCCAACGGGCCCGCGTTGGATGAGGCAGTTGCGCGGGTAAAAAGCCTGCTTATGGAGAAAAGGGAAAACAACATAGGAAACGAAGCAGTATAACAGCCAATAGTCAATGGCTAATTACCAGTAGCGGCTTTGGGGTAGTCGAAAAAAAGAAACTCTTTCAAAGCACCCTGAAAAGCAGTCCAGCTATTGATATGGGCGCTTACTGCAAAGATGCTACAGGTTGGCATATTATCGGTTCGAACGGCGCGTGTTAGCTGGTTGGCGAAATCGGTGATGCCCGGATTATGTGCAACGATCATGATACAATCGTCCGCGTCGCTGCAACGGGCAATCAGGTCTGCAAAAGCACGCGGCGGCGCCAGGTAGAGCTCGGGCTCAAACACGATTTCATCTGACCGGTAATCCAGCTTTTCTGCAAATAACCCTGCGGTTAAACGAGCTCTTTGTGCTGTACTGCTGTAGATGCGGTGGATGGAAGGAATGCGTTGCTGAAGCCTTTTTGCCATCTCCGGTGCATCGCGAAGTCCGCGGCTGTTCAGTGGTCGCTCGAAATCACTTACAGCAGGGTCGTCCCAGCTGCTTTTGGCATGACGTACAAGGAGGATTGTTTTCATATGACTTACGCAGTATGCCGCAAATGTATCAATAACCGCGTACGTTCTTCTTTTCCATGAAATTCATAAAGGCTTTATTCACCACCCGGTTGCCGCCCGGGGTGGGGTAGTTGCCGGTGAAATACCAATCGCCTGTGTTGGTGGGACAAGCCTGGTGCAGTGATTCAATGGTCTGGAAAATAACCTGCACCGGAATATCTAGTCCTTCCGGCGTAATCATTTCGGCTATCTTTTGGGATATCTCTTCGGTGGTAAATGGTTTGTATATCTGGCGCACGACGTTCTCGGTATGCAGCTTTCCGGCGCGGGCCAGTTCAACGCAATGGTCATACAGTTGTTCGGCAAGATCCTCTTTGTCGTGGTCTTTCAACAAGGCAATAGCCGCACGAAAAGCGATGAAATCACCGAGTTTGCTCATATCAATCCCATAACAATCGGGATACCTGATTTGGGGTGCGGAGGAAACAACGATTATCTTTTTTGGCTGAAGACGACCCAGCATCCGCACTATACTCTCTTTGAGCGTAGTACCACGCACAATTGAATCGTCGATCACCACCAGGCTGTCCTGGTTCCTTCGCAGGGTGCCATAGGTAATATCGTACACGTGCTGCACCATTTCATTTCGGCTTACATCCTCCGTAATAAAGGTGCGCATTTTTACATCCTTGATGGCAATTTTCTCCACACGTATTCTTCGGTTGATCATCTCCGATAGTTTCTCATCGTCGTAGCTTTTGCCCCAGGAGAGAATCCGTTCAACCTTTATTTTGTTCAGGTAGTCTTCCATACCTTTTAACAGCCCGTAGAACGCCACTTCCGCGGTATTGGGTATGAAAGAGAAAATAGTGTTCTTCAGGTCATGATCAATCGCGCTGAGCACCGCATCGCTCAGATTATGGCCCAGGGCAATGCGTTCGCGGTAAATTTTTTCATCGTTCCCCCTTGAGAAATAAATTCTTTCGAAGCTGCAGGCGCGGCGTTCTTTCGGTTCCAGGATTTGCTCTACGGCGTAGTCGCCATTTGCCCGAACAATCAGTGCCTGTCCCGGCATGAGTTCTTTCACCTCGTTTTCACCCACATTGAAAGTGGTTCGTATGGCAGCACGTTCAGAAGCGGCTACGATGATATCGTCGTTGATGTAATAGTAAGACGGCCTGATGCCATGTGCGTCCCGCATAACAAATCCGTCTCCGTTGCCGATGATCCCGCCCACATGGTAGCCTCCGTCGAACAAAGCAGCGGCCTTTTTCAGCACGGTTACAATATCCAGGTGGCCAGGATCCTGTTCGTCCTCTTTTACCAGGAAATGATGTACTACCTCCATCATCGCGGCCAGGTCACTCTGGCGCTGGAATTCACCCGGATCAATATTGACCAGTGAAAAAAGTTCTTCGGTATTCACCAGGTTGAAATTACCTGCCAGCGCGAGGTTCCTGACAGGGATGGTGTTTCGCTTTATAAAGGGATGGCAGAAATCTACATTGTTTTTACCCTGGGTGCCGTAACGCAGGTGCCCGAGCAGGAGTTCTCCGAGGAAACGAACATGCCCCTTCAACAAGCCAGGATGCTTCCGTATTTCGGGCAGGTATTTTTCGAGGTCGGCAATTTCTTCCGATATCTGCCGGAAAAGATCGGCAATGGGTTGGTTGGCGATGCTTCGGATGCGGTGCAGAAAGGGAAAACCGGGCTCTGTATTCAGCTTGATGGTTGCGATGCCTGCACCGTCCTGGCCCCGGTTGTGCTGCTTCTCCATAAGCAGGTACAACTTGTTAAGGCCGTACAGTACTGAACCATAATGTTGCTGGTAATGAGAAAGCGGTTTTCGCAGCCGGATGAATGCCAGACCGCATTCATGTTTTATTGCATCACTCATGAAAGGAAATGAGGCGCAAAAATAAGCCGGGAATCCGGGATAAAAAAACCCCCGTGCTTCGGAGCGGCTTACTTCGGAGATACGTGAGGAGTAAGTCGTTCAAAAACACAAGGGTACGCTGGTGCAGCCAGGGGTTATACGTATCCGGCCGAACTGTTAATAAAGTTCACCAATGATGCTGAATTCTTCAGCTTAAGCTTTTTCAGAATATTGTGCCGGTGCACTTCCACTGTTTTCAGGGAGATGTCAAGCTGGGAAGCAATTTCCTTGGATGAATGTCCCTCCCGGATGTGATGGATGATTTGCATCTCACGTTCGGTCAGTGAATTGATGCTCGGTGCATCGTGGTTGTCGTCGAGCAACTGGTCCGATATGATGGTTTTGATTTCATCACATACGTATTTGTTGCCCTTGTATACATCCATGATAGCGGCAAACATTTCTTCTTTGGAAGAATTTTTTGTTACATATCCCCTGGCGCCCACCTGCAACATTTTCTTGGCATACGCCGGCTGAGAGTGCATCGACACACCGATAATCCTGGTTTCCGGGGAAAGTTTTCGGATTTTTTCAGTCGCTTCGAATCCATTGAAGGGTGCCATATTGATATCCATCAGAACAATATCGGGAGCCAACTCTTTTGCCAGCTCTACCGCCTGTTCTGCATCCCCGCACTCTGCTACTACTTCAAAACGATCGTCACTGTTGAGAATGTAGGTCCAGGTTTCGCGGATCAGCTTGTGATCATCGGCAATTAAAATTGTGATCTTTTCCATACTCCATTGTTTAGTTGTTATGAATAGGTACCTGTATAAATAGTTTACAGCCTTTTCCCGGCGCCGTTGTGATGGTCACCTGTCCGTTGAATAATTGCACACGGCTTTCAATATTGGTCAGTCCAACCCCTTTCTTAAATTTAATCTTTTCCGGCTCAAATCCCTGACCATCGTCGGAAATTGACAAACTGATGAGCTTGCCTGCCTGTTTAAGATCGATGCCGATCCTTTTGGCAGCGGCATGTTTCAGTACATTGCTTACCTGTTCCTGTATAATACGGAACAGCATCAGCTTTTGTTTGTCTTTGATAACCTCATCGAAATCGCCCTTGTGTGTAAATTTCACTTGTAGTTGGGTGGTGAGCCGCAGTGATTCGACGAGATCATTGATTGAATCGATCAAACCCAAATCTTTTACGCTCGGCGGCACCAGGGCACGGGTAATCAACCGGATTTCATTGATTGCCGTGAAAATGCTGTCTGCGCTTCTTGTAATGAGGGTATCCCGTTGTTTTGTATCGGTCTTGGCCAGTTCCAGGTACAGCTTTGCTGTTGAGAGAATCTGGTTCACATTATCATGCAGTTCTTTCCCTATTTCTGCCCTTTCTTTTTCCTGCGCATCCACCACGGCCTGCGCAATGGTTTTTTGTTTGTTGATCTCCTGGGCGAGCAGCAGTTCTTCTGTTTTCCGCCGATCGGTTATATCCTGCATTGCACCCACGAACCGCAGCGGTTTCCCATCCGTACCCCAAACAATAAAGGCCCTGTCTGCTACCAGTGCATACCTGCCATCGGCCTTCCGGAACCGGTATTCGGAATATAGAATACCACGGTCTTTGTTCTTCAGTGCCTGGCTATAGATTTTTTGTATCCGGGGGCCATCTTCAGGGTGAAGTTTTGACTCCCAGGTTTGGTCCTCACTACTATAGTGACCTGCGGTGTATCCGAAAATGGAATAAAATCCTTCGCTCCAGTAAAGCCGGCGGGTTTTGATGTCATAATCCCATATCGCATCGTTGGTGGCTTTGGTTGCCAGCGTATAGCGTTCATTACTGTTATTGAGTTGCTGTTGCGCTCTTTTGTTTTCTGCAATCACCCCGATAAGGGTCGCTACCCTTTTGAACAGTTCAAGTTGCTCTTCTGTTGGTGTCATCTTCTGGCGGTAATAGCCCGCAAAGGAGCCCAACACCTGGTTGAATGAGGTGATAATGGGAAACGACCAGCAAGCCTGCAGGTTGTAATGTGCCGCCTGTTCGCGGAAGTTTATCCAGCGAAAATCGGTTTGAACATCTTCTACAACTACGGTTTGACGGGTATAGATAGCCGTACCGCAGGAGCCAACCTGTGGGCCAATGGCCAGTCCGTTCACCAATTTGGTCCAGCCCGGCGGTAAACTCGGGGCTGAAAGATGCTGCATGGTCTTTTCATCATCATCCAGGGTGAGCACGGAACAAAGCACTCCGGGAAAAAGTTTTTCCATGCCAACCAGGAAGTAGTCAATTGTTTTCCTGAGTGAGTTCTCCGGATTCAGGTGCAGTTCAAGCACTTTCTTTTCCAGCGACAACAGGGTTTGCTGCGCTTTCCTGCGCGTGATGTCTTTGAAATAAATAAACAAACCCTGCTGAGAAGGATAAGCATTGATTTCAAAATACACTTTCAATACCGGTACATACAACTCCAGTGAAAAAGCTTTTTTTTGCGCAATCGCCTTTTCGTATTTAGAAAGATTTTTAATTTTTCGCAGGTCGGGGAAACTGTCCCACAAATTCTTACCGAGAACTTCTACATCTTTTACCCCCGTTAGCTGTTCCGCAATGGGGTTCCACCATAGTATACAGTAATTGGTGTCGAGGGCGATAAACCCGTCGGTAATACTGTTAAGGATGCTGGTAATATGCCCGGAATAGGCCTGCAGCTGCTGCTCCGACCGTTTGCGCTCGGAGATATCATGAACGCTCAGCAGAACGCCACTGATAGCAGCGTCGGTAAATTTATTGACGCCTTTTGCTTCAAGCCAGCACCAGGTTCCATCCTGGTTGCGCAGGCGGATATCGGCAGAAAAGGTTCCTGCGGAATCGGCCAGTAATTCACGGAAAAATAACTGCAGTCGTTTTTTATCGTCTGCGTGTACAAATGAAAACAACGGCAGATTCAACAAATCTTCTTCACTATAACCCAGCAGTTGCCGGACCGACGGGGTAACATACTGAACAAGGCCTTCTTCGTTAAGGATAAAGACGACGTCTGCGAAATTCTGCAGAATTGATTTGAATTTCTTTTTGTTCAGCAGCATCGATTGCTCCGCTGTTACCCGTGCAGTGATATCCCGGTTCACTGCAATATAACCGGTAATATCATTGTTGCTATCGCGCAGCGCTGTTACACTGCTGAGCAGAAAAACGGTTTCGCCGTTTTGCTTCGTGTGAGAAGTTTCTCCTTGCCATACCCCGCTTTTCATG
This sequence comes from Bacteroidota bacterium, assembly GCA_028876035.1. Lineage (GTDB taxonomy): Bacteria > Bacteroidota > Bacteroidia > Chitinophagales > Chitinophagaceae > JACMLD01. The sequence goes on along the minus strand of JAGWTK010000054.1, from coordinate 1,721 downwards.
AGCTCTTCGTAAGCTGTTTGCCGGTCACCATAGACAAAATTATGTGCGAGCAACGATGTAACCGGTTTACCGATTGCATTTTCAGCGCGGATGCCATATACCAGTTCTGCCTGGTGGTTCCAGGTGATCACTTTGAAGTTGAGGTCGATGGAGATGATAATATCCGAAGCACATTCAATTAGCTTCGCCTGGAAATTGATCTTTTCTTCGGCCAGTTTGTAATCATGGATATCTACCAGTGAGCCGATATAGCCAAGAAATGTTCCGTCTTCGAGAAAACGGGGTATAGACTTGTCGAGCACCCAGCGGTATTCACCAGTTCGGTAGCGCAACCGGTACATCAGCGAAACCGGCTTTCTTTCCTGTTGCCCTTTCTTGTATTCACCGATGCCGATATGAATGTCATCGGGGTGAATTACTTTGTTCCAGCCATCGCCCCAGGCTTCGTCCCTGCTGATGCCGGTAAATTCGGTCCAGTATTTATTTACATAAACTGTATGATCTTCTTCATTACTGATCCAAATCATCACAGGTGCATTGTCGGCCATGTGCCTGAACCTCGCTTCACTCTCTTCCAGTGTTTTCCGGATCCGTTCTCTTTCCGTGATATCATTAACAATTACAAGGCGGGCTTCATGGCCAGAGAAGGCAAAATCGTACGACTGAATTTCTACCAGTACAATGCTCCCGTCCTTTTTTTGGTGTGTCCAGATCGCCTTGCTGCTCTGTTCGCCGTTGGAAGATCTCGCTGATTCTGCCAGGGGGCGAAGATCCAGCATGGTTTTTCCGAGAAAGGCCTGGCGGTTGTAACCGTACAATTCAAGTGCTGCTCGGTTAACATCAAGAAAGCGGAGATCGTTTTTATCATAGACCCACATTGGCTGCGGGCTGTCATCGAACAGCGAGCGATACACCGATTCGGCGGGAGGAAGACCAGCAGCCATTGGCAAGCCGTTTTTGACCGGCGCACCCAGCCATTGCCAAAGGGGCTCTGTTCCTACGGCAACCTGCAGGGGTGTGATTGCCCAGCGGCAAGACAAATAACCACCGGCTTCTTTCAATGCGGCTACACAATGGAAAATTGCCGGATGCTGATCAAAAAAATGTTGCAAACCGGAGGGTGAAAGTGCAGTAGCAGTGGGTTCAAAATAGTCGTGGAATGGACGGCCTGCAATTGTTTGGAACGGGCAGGAGATTGCGTGTAAAAATGCGTCATTTACCGAACGGATAAGCCCTTCCTGGTTGGTGATAACCGTAAATACCGGCAGAAAATTTTGATGGGTATCAGGTACAAGTGGTTCAGCCAGAATATTGCTCATAAAACCAGGATAAAATGAACGGATAATGCAGGCGCTGCAGCGGGACTTCGTTCATTGATTGGTCGTCCAGGGTAATATCGTTTATGTATAATAGAGTATTGCGTTAACGCTTCCTAAATGTAAACAAAAAAGCACTGAGATTTCAGTGCTTAAGGTATACTGGTAAATATGTAAGTGTTAACACCTATCTGCTTGCATTCGCCGAATTCATGGTCCACTTTTTCAATTGCGCGCAGGACTTATAGTCATCGTCGACCATGATGTAATATGTAGCGATTTTAGTGTTGAACCATTTTTCAATGGCCTCCGCTTTTTTCTCTTCCAATGCTCTTTGCGCTTCGCGGTTGTAATCGTCTTTAAGATTTTCAATATGCGGCTCGGTGCGTGTTTTCAGGTATACGA
>JAGWTK010000523.1 GCA_028876035.1 Bacteroidota bacterium | reverse complement strand
CAAAAAAAATCGGCGCCCGCCAGTACTGCTCCCGCACTGGCAAGACCCAAACTGGTAGTAGGAATTGTAGTAGACCAGATGCGCTGGGACTATTTATACCGTTACTATAACCGGTACAGTAATGATGGATTCAAGCGTTTGCTGCTCCAGGGTTTTTCCTGCGAGAACACCCTGATCGACTATGTACCTTCATACACAGCGGTTGGTCACACGACCATTTTTACCGGTTCGGTGCCCGCTATTCACGGGATTGCCGGCAACGACTGGACCGATCAGCTGACGGGCAAAACCGTGTATTGCACGGCCGACAGCACGGTGCAAAGTGTGGGCAACGAATCGGAAGACGGAAAGATGTCACCCCGCAATCTTTTGGCTTCTACCATCACCGATGAATTGCGCCTGGCCACCAATTTCAACGCAAAGGTTGTAGGCGTATCGCTGAAAGATCGCGCCTCGATTCTGCCGGCAGGGCACACCGCTACGGCAGCCTATTGGTTCGATGATGCGAGCGGCCATTTCATCAGCAGCAGTTATTACATGCAGCAGTTGCCGGATTGGGTGAACGCGTATAATAACAATAATAAAGTAACATCATTAATTGCCAACGGATGGCAAACCCTGTATCCCATTAACAGCTATACGCAAAGCGATGCCGATGAGAGAAATTACGAAGGCAAATTCAAAGGGGAAACCGGCACGGGCTTCCCGCATGCGATAAACGAAGTGTATAAGCAGTCTAAAAGCAGTTTCCGTTCTACACCTTTTGGAAATACACTCACCCTCGATTTTGCATCAGCTGCCCTTGAAGCTTACCAGTTGGGCCGCGGCAGCAGTACGGATTTCCTTACGATCAACTGCGCGTCTACCGATTATGTAGGACATATGTTTGGCCCCAACTCTATAGAAGTGGAAGATACATACCTGCGTCTTGACCAGGATTTGGCAAAGTTTTTTCAGCTGCTCGATACGAAAGTGGGGAAGGGACAGTACCTCGTATTTCTTTCCGCCGACCATGGTGCCGCCCATGCCATTGGATTTATGCAGGAACACCGGTTGCCGGCCGATTTCTGGTACGCAAAGCCCCTGGCGGATACACTGAATAAAATGCTGGCGGGAAAGTTTAATGTGAACGGCCTTGTTCGCTCAGTGATGAACTACCAGGTGAATTTTAACCTGTCGAAGATTGCAGCCGAAAAAATTGATTACACCGCCTTGAAGAAATCGGTAGTTGATTATGTGCAAAAGCAACCCGGGGTGAGCTTTGTTGTTGACATGACAGAAGCGGGAGCAGCGCCGGTGCCCGAACCTATCAAAAAAATGATCATCAACGGGTATAATGCAAAGCGGAGCGGTGGTGTACAGATAGTATTAAGTCCAGGCTGGTTCGAAGGGTATAGCAAAACTGGTACAACGCATGGCACCTGGAACCCCTATGACACACATATTCCGCTGTTATTCTACGGGTGGAATATCAAGCCCGGCAAAACAAACCGCGAAACACATATGACAGATATTGCTGCCACACTCGCTGCCATGCTGCACGTGCAAATGCCGAATGGATGTGTTGGCCATGTTATCGAAGAAGTGGGCAAATAATGCTACATCGGAGCCAATTTTGTTAAGAGCAGGATGTAAATCCTGCTCTTTTCTTTTAACAGCTGCTGGCATATTAGTTGTAAAAATGAGAGCATCTTATTCACTAAATAAAAAAGGATGTTATGTTGAGAAAGATGCTGAATGCAGGGATGCTGCTGTTTGCCGTGAGTGTAGTATTGGTAGCCTGTAAAAAAGATGACAGGCCGGGTGCAGACGCAAATGTAATGCTCGTTAACGCCGTACCCGGTGATACTGCTTCTTACGATTTTTATTTTAATGATGTTAAACTGAACAGTCAGTCCGTATCTTTTCCTTCTTACAGTAATTACCTGCCATTACAGCCTAAAGATTATACTATCAAAGTAGCTGCGAACAATACCATCAATCCCGTGGTGAGCGCGGGATACAGTGTTTCTTCCGGCAGAAATTACTCAGTATATGTTTACGATACGCTGCAGTCGGGCAAGCTCAAGGTATTTGCACTGGAAGATGATTTGTCGGCACCTCCAGCGGGAAAAGTAAAGCTGCGTTTCCTGCACCTTAGCCCGGTGGGAATTCCCGTAAACATCCTCGCAGATGACAGCACCTATTTTGCGAACCGGAGCTATGCGGATGTAGTGGGCAATGAACCGAAAGCAGGATTTGTAACGATGGATGCAGGCACTTATACCTTCCAGGCGAAACTGGCTGGCAGCGATTCTTCTGTACCAGCTTTACTTACACTGCCCAATGTACAACTCAACGCTGGTTCGGTATACACACTTGTGGCAAGAGGTAAACTGAATGCGAGCGGTAGCAGCACGCTCGGACTCACGCTGATAACAAATAAATAACTACTATTGATTGAGTGCAGACTGTGATTGCTGTTTGTTCCGGCGGATGATCCCGGCGATGTACACAAATGCCAGTGCCGTTAGTAGAAACAGGAATGCAATGCCCAGGGCATTTACAAAAACCTTGTTGAGACCAAGTTTGCGCGTGTCGATGAATGGGTAAGGGTAAAAGCCTGAGTTTTCTCCGCGCAGCAGCACAAATCCAATGTAGAGCAGTGGATAGATAAGCCATGCAAAACATTTTTTCCAATGTAATTCATCTTTTGGTGTAAATAGTACCCAATAGATAATGGCGAGGATGGGAATGACTGAATGCAGCAACTCATCCACTACTTGTTGCAACCCGGTGGGCGACCACAGAAAACGAAGAATGGTATTGTAGATAAGTCCAACAATAAAAATATACACCGCGAGCGCGGTTTGTATTGTTCCTTTTGAGAAAAAGGAACCAGGGGTAGATCGCGGTGCCAGTAGCAGAAAGCTGAAAGCGATGGCCAGGAGCAGGTTGGTTTCAATGGTAAAGTAAGAAATGAAACGCGTGAGTGCCTCCGTCAAGGGCTCATCGGTTGTTTGCAGCAACAAAACCA
>JAGWTK010000522.1 GCA_028876035.1 Bacteroidota bacterium | reverse complement strand
TATGCGGTAAATCGGTTCTTGATCCCGATGCAGTGCAAACAACCCCAAGCAAAGAGACTTAAAACCTACAACTTATTACTTATTACTTCCCTAAAATCCTATGTGTCTACTGTGACCTATGTGTTCAAATTCTTTCGTTCCAATTGTGCGCAGACCTCTTAGGGGAAGACCCCTCCCGATGCATCGGGACGCAGGGATGACGTACATAAACCTTGCGATGCAAACGGACTTACAACTTAAAACTTAAAACTTAAAACTTAGAACTTATGACTTTCTCGCCCCCGCCATTCCCACAAACAATATCTTCCGCTTATACCCAAACTTCTTCTTGTCAAAATAATCCTTGTGCCAGGTATATGTTTCATCCAGGGGTTTGGCAAAGCCAATAGGCTGCTTGCTTTTGGGTTTGATTTCGGCAAGGTAGCGCGGCCAGAAATGCACGAAAAGCCGGTCGAACTCTGTTAGGTAGATATCGGCCACGCGTGGATCGCCTTTGATGAGGATGGAGTTTTCATCGTTGTTGCGGATCGAATTATTGCTGAAATTGGCGGAGCCCGTCAGCACGATGGGATGATCGGTGAGCGGGTCGATAATAAAAAATTTGTTGTGTACATAGAGCACATGCTGTGACCCGGCCACCGTTTTTGAGGTGACTTCTTTGATCCAATTCTTTTCCTTCCCCTTGTACACAGCACCCGCGGTTACTTTGAGATTGGTATCATTGCTTTTCGCTTCTGATTTCTTTGCCTGCGTGGGTGATTCAAACAAAAGAAAGCGGAGGAATGTATGGTCTTTCCGGAATACATTGTCGAATACATCGTCGTAGTTAAAAGGAAACACCATACATACCAGCTCATGGGCCTTATCAATTAGCTTCGCATAGTTCAGCAGGTGCGGTGCGGGTGTTTTGTCTTGGGGTTCGGGCAGGTCGCGCGGACTAAAAAATACATAAGCTCCCTTGCCAAGTTTGGAAAGATCGGTATCGGCTTCAATGGCAACGGATGTTTGCGCAACGGTGGTCATCGCCGGATCGCCCAGCAGGGCGTTCCAGTAGCGCAGGTATTCTTTGGCGATAGCCGCATTTTTGATCCAGTGACCGGTATTGCAATGGCCAAAGACGCCGGACTGGGTGATATTGGTGGAACCTGTCCACACCTGCGTGGGCTTGCCGTTTTCGCAAAGCACCATGAATTTGTTGTGCGGTGAACTGGGTTTGGTGCGGATGCCTTTTACATTTTTCGTGAGCCCGTATTTTGCGATCATGGTTTTGCTGCCCGGGGTGGTAACGCCGGTCTTGGGGTTGGTATGATCGCTGTATTGATCGGCCTTACCGCTGACCACCAGTTGTATGTCGACCCCTCTTTGTTTGGCGGCCTTGATCTCGGAGAGGAATTCCGGCAACACAAATTCATAGAAAGCACCGTAAATGCTGTAGGTTTTGTTGGTGGCTTGCCGCACAAATTTCAATAAACCTTCTGTCCACAAATCGCGGCCGAGGTAGGCCAGCGCATGTTCTCGGGCTTTACCGCTTAAGCTATTGATATTTTTATTCCCGAATTCTTTATTGGCTGCATAGCCCTGCGAACCGGTGACACCGAAATTGAAAAACACGGAGTGGGTACCGTCGTGGAGTTTCTCTGTAGTGACTTTTATGCTGTTGGTATATTTCGGCGAGTGATTGATGGCCGTACCAAACATCGGTTGTATGCTGTAGGTATAGGTTTCACCCGGGTCGGCTTCATAGTCCTGCCAGTAAAAAGATTGTACCAGCGACGTATTCTTTATGGCCGGCTTGGGGTTTTGTGCCAGCGAGGTAAAATGTTTGGACCCATTCAAAGAAATTTTGCTGCCCTTGCTATCGGTTCTTTCAATGGCAAACCCCATAAATTGTTGTCCGTCCAGCTTTTTCCGGTCGATGTCGAAAGAAAGCAATACGGTTTGGGTGCCTGCCACTGCATAGAGTTTCAGGACTTTTGTTTCATTCTTGAAACGCATGGTAGGAAGGTTTATGGTTATGGAAAGGGTTGAGTGTTCAAAATGTCCTGCGCTTCAAGAACCAACCGCTGCTGTACAGTAAACTACGGCAAAACCTTAGATAGGCCTTGCGTAGAACTACGGATTCATACAAAAATAAAATGCCGGTGTTTTGTGAAAGCGCACACAAGGGGTTTCAGCCGGACAAAGATGTGCGGATCGGGACAGATCTAATCGCGACCGGTAGCAGTCGCGCAATAATGCAGGATGCTGTATAAGACTGGTTTGCCGGGTGGGGCCGGAGATGGCTGGTCGATCAGTTATTTCAAAAAATCATTCAGGTAACGAGCAATGGTTTTGGTCTGCATCATCAAACCCACATGTGTCTGCGCCGGTACAATGGCCAATTGCGATTTGGGCATGGGACCCATATCACCTACAATGCCTCCACCCAATAATTGGTAGGTCCTGGCCAGTTCTACTTTGTCCAGTCCGTCGTTATCGCCGGAAATGATCAAAACCGGTGACGCGATATGTGCAATATTGCTATCGCCCACGTCGAAGTTTTCCCCGGCAAAAACTATCATCTGGTCAAGAAAGGGTCGCCATTTTGTTTTGTCGGGTGCCGCGGCTTCATAACCGGTTTTTAAAGGGGTGTTATCAAAAAACTCCGGTTTAAAATCTTTGAATGCCCCATTCACCGCCGCCAGCCAGCCCGTGCTCTTATATGTTGAAGAGATGATCACCAGTTTTCGCAGCCGTTTGGGAAAATTAACCGCAAACTGGTAGGCGACCGAGCCGCCCATGCTATAGCCTGCTAGGTCGGCGCTGTCGATTTTAAGGTGGTCCATCACCTGCGCTACATCATTCGCGAATGTAGTGATGTCCATTTTGCGTTCGGTAAACGGACTATGCCCATGTCCCTGCATTTCGATCGCAATGATTTTATGCGTCTTCGACAACTCGGGGATCAGGGCTTCCCAGTTCATTTTGATGGTATAGAAAGCGCCATGCAATAACACGAGGGGTCTTCCTTGTCCGTAT
>JAGWTK010000053.1 GCA_028876035.1 Bacteroidota bacterium | reverse complement strand
AAGCCCAAATATGACAGCCAGAAGGACGTTTTTAAACAGTCGCTGCAATTGCTTGAAGACGCCAATACCCAGTTGACTGCTTTAATTAATGCTTCCAATACTTCGTTGCTGGGTGACTTCTATTTTCAGGAACGAATCAGCAATGCAAGTGATCCCCTCACAGCACTAAAGAAATGGCAGAAGGTGGTTAATACCTACAAACTGAGAGTGCTGATTGAACTTAGCAAAAGAGCTGACGACAATGCGGATCTCGGCGTAAAACAGAAATTCAATGATGTTCTGTCAAATCCTTCGAAATACCCCATCATGACTGGGATGGACGATAACCTGGAATACGTATACAATGCCGCATTCAATAAATACCCAAATAATAAAGAGAACTATGGAAACGATGCGTTAAGGGTAGTAGTTGCTGCAACCTGGCTAAATACGCTTTCTTCCCTGAACGACTTGCGTGCCATGAAAGTGGCCGATCCGGCACGTGGTCTCGGCTTTCCAGATACCGACTTCCGTTCCTTTGTGGGAGCAAGCAACGGAGAAGATGTGAGTACAATGGGCGGAAAAGTAGTAGCTGGTTTGTATTCTCCGCTTGGTCGTAAACGTTACTATGACGGTCTTACCGGTGAAAATACTTTTATTGTTGGTTATCCCGAAATGTGTCTCAACATTGCTGAGGCTATCAATCGCGGATGGGTAACCGGTAACGCTGATGATTGGTACCAGAAAGGAATAAAAGCAATGTTTGGATTCTACGGTGTTGTAGATGGAGATAACACGGTAAGCTTCCTGAGAACAACAGCGCCGGGCGACTATGTCAACTATACCGTTAATTTTAAATTCAGTGATTATTTCAATCAACCCGCTGTTAAATACGCAGGTAACAATGCCACTGGCCTTGCCCAGATATTGACGCAACGGTACCTGACGCTGGCCCGCAACTCGGGACTAGAGGGATACTACCAGTGGCGCAGAACGGGCGTTCCAACTTTCTTAACTGGTCCCGGTGTAGGTAACAGCGGTGTGATACCCCTGCGCTACCAGTATCCGGCAGCGGAGTTGTCTACCAATAAAGACAACGTTACAGCAGCAGTTCAAAGCCAATATGGCGGAAAAGACGACATCAACGCAAAAGTGTGGCTGATTAAATAACCAATTTGGAAAAACCCCCTTATACAAATTTGCAGTGCTGATTTTACAGGCGAAGTCAACATGATTTCGCCTGTTTTTTTAAATTTATCCCATGCGACTGATTCCCGTTTTTGGATGCACCCTGCTGTTGGCGCAATCGATAAGTGCACAGGTAAAGACAACTACTAAAACCATTCTCCAGGTTCCTGCGGTAAAGGAATTTTGCAGGATCGATGAAAAAGGCAAATCGATCCTGCCCAGCGGTCGTTATGTGCAACCTGCCGGCGCGTTTATCCGGATTACCAATGACCCATTCGGAATGGCTGTCTCGCCCAACGGAAAAAAAGCCGTGACCCTGCACAATGGTGTCTTTACCATCATTGACCTCGCAACACTACATGATATCCGCGTTCCGGGTTACAACAACACCCTCACTTCTCCACTGGCACACCAACCGCTCAATAGCAGTCCCTTTGCGGATTCTGCGAGAACTATTGCTTTGCCTGGTGTATTGCCGCAAGGTTCGTTTCTGGGTGTAGCATTTGGGCCCGATTCAAAAACCGTTTACCTGAGCGGGGGCGACAATGGTGCCATCATCGTGTATGATATCGACCGCCTGCAGCGTATCGACTCTATCAGTCTCAACGGTGTGGTGAATGGAGAAGATTTCCAGGACAGTTTTACGTCCGACTTGTTGCTCAACGAGACCAACCATGAACTGCTGGTGCTCGACCGGGGTAACTTTCGCCTGGTTCGATACGATCTAATCGGCAAAAAAATGACTGCATCTATACCGGTGGGGAGGCAGCCATTCGGACTGGCATTGAGTCCGGATCAAAAAATGGCGTTTGTGGCAAATGTGGGCATGTACAGTTACCCGCTGGTAGAAGGCATGACCAAAGCCAATATGGACAGCATGATGATATCGCGGCATCCCTATGGCAATGGCACCCGCGAATCGATAGAAGGAACGGAAGTAGAAGGAAAAAAGATTCCAGGTTTAGGGAGCCCGAACGCACCGGAAGCGATGAGTGTATTTACCGTTGATCTGGTTTCGAACCAGGTTGTAGACAAATTCAAGACGGGCTACAAAATCGGCGAGATGATCGAAGAAGCGGAAGTAGTAGGCGGCGCGAGTCCGAATTCTATTGCCGTTGGTTCAGAATTTGCCTATGTAACCAATGCTACCAATGATAATATTTCGGTGATTGATTACCGGCAGCACCGCATTGTTGGACATATCCCCATAAAAGTGGATCCTCGGATCGACAAATACCGTGGCTTGCTGCCATTCGGACTGGCATTGAGCAAGGATGAAAAAACATTGTATGTGGCCCTGCTTGGATTCAATGCGGTGGCTGTGGTAGATATTGCATCTCAGCAAACGATTGGACTGATTCCATCGGGATGGGGGCCTGCCCGCGTACGTATTTCCAACGATGAAAAGGAACTGTACATTATCAGTTGTCGCGGACTGGGCGCCGGCCCAAATGGCGGTGCGGGTTTTGTAGCCCCAGCACAGGGAACTTATATTGGCGACATACAATTGGGCAGTTTCCAAAAAGTTGCCGTACCGCAAAAAGATCAACTGACCGGGTATACAAAACAGGTCATCGACGGAACCTTTGTAAGCACAACGGTGAAAGATGAAAGCAATCATCCGCTGCCCGTACTGCCGGGTGCCCATCAGAGTCCCATTAAGTACATTGTCTACATCACCAAGGAGAACCGCAGCTTTGACGAAGTATTCGGGCAGATGAAAGGCATTACCGGCGACAGCACGCTGGCCCGTTTCGGCGTGGATTGCGAATACACTTTACCGGATTCATTAAAAACAAAATTTCGCCATCTCCGCGTAACACCCAATCACCGCAAAGCCGCAAAGCAGTTTGCCTTTAGCGATAATTTTTATTGCGACAGCGATGCATCCATTCATGGACATCATTGGATGATGGGGGTTATTCCAAACGAATGGGTTGAAGCCAATTCCAGCGTGGACAAGACCGCGAACTTCTTTTCGAAAGCACCCGGTCGCCGTTTCCCGGGTTCTACCGGAAGTATGGACCCGGAAGACTATGCAGAGACGGGCGGACTATGGGAAGCGCTGGAAAGAAAGAAAGTATCGTTTTATAATTTCGGAGAAGCCAATGAAACTGCGCATGTGCGGGAAGAGTGGATGGATACGGCTACCGGTGCCGGACATGCGGTAATGGTGCCGATGCAAAAAGCATTGTTTCCGCATACCAGTCATAATTATGCAGGCTTCAATATGAATATCCCGGACCAGTTCCGGATGAACCAGTTTGAACAAGAGTTTACGAAAAAATGGATAAGGGGAAAAGAACGGCTGCCTTCATTAATTACGATGCAGGTACCCAATGATCATACGGCCGGCCCAAGACCCGAAGATGGTTATTACTATCCGCATTCATTTGTGGCAGATAACGATCTTGCAGTCGGAAGAATATTACATTTTCTATCAAGAACGAAATATTGGAAGAACATGCTGGTGATCATCACGGAAGACGATCCGCAGGGCGGCGTTGATCATGTGGACGCGCACCGCAGCATCCTGATGATGGCCGGGCCTTACGTGAAAAGAGGCTATATCAGTCATACCCACGCGAATTTTGGATCGATCCTGAAAACCATCTACAATATCCTCAATGTGCCTTATTTGAATCAGTACGACGTTACGGCTTCGCTGTTGACCGACTTTTTCACGCTGGTGCCCGACTATACGCCTTATACCCTGGAGCGGCATGATGAGCGTGTTTTCGACGTAACAAAAGCGATGAAGAAATACCATCGCGATATCGACTGGCGCAAAGTGATGAAAGGTCCTGAAATGGATGATGAAGACGATATGCGCGAGCAACATTACCGGTCAAAGAAAAATCCCACTAAATAAAAAATTATGAACACAGCAGAAGCCAGTAAGATAACAGCGGATATATTCCGGTTTTATGAAGAACACGGGGCCGACGAATATGCCGGCGAAAAAGTATCACAATTGGAACACATGTGCCAGGCAGCGCAATTAGCCATGGCACAGGGGCATGATGACGAAGTAGTGCTGGCAGCCTTCTTTCATGATATCGGGCATCTTCTCCCAATTGAAGATCCCAGTCAGTCAATGGATGGTTATGGCATGGTGGATCACGAAAAAGTGGGTGCCGATTATCTCCGCAAACTCGGATTTTCAGACCGCATGTGCCGCCTGATTGCATCACACGTAAATGCCAAGCGCTACCTAACCTGGAAGTATCCCGCCTACTACGAGAAGTTGTCGGACGCCAGTAAGAAAACGCTCGAATTCCAGGGTGGGAAAATGGAAGATGCAGAAGCCAGGGCATTTGAAGCCGATCCTTTGTTCGATTTGTACATCCGTATGCGGGGCTGGGACGAAGCAGCCAAGATAGAACACCAGGCCTTACCTGATATCAGCTATTTCAAAGACAAAGCAATCGCGCATCTTGTGGCGGCGAACGGGTAAACGATTCGAGTATATATTGATCGGACAAGCTACCCACTACCACTCCTGGATGATGACACCCACCTGGTGATCCTTCAGCGCGAATTCTTTGGCCGTCCAGGGTCTAAGCGTAATGACATTGAGGTTGGGATGAAGGAAATGCGGGTGGGATTTCGAAACGGTAGCATACACCTCTTCAATATTCTTTGTTACGAGGCGGAACTCGGGATAGTGTTCTTTCGCAAGCGCTTCGTTTTGAAAAAGATTGATGCGCAAGCCGTCTTTTTCCAGCACGCAAAATGGATGAGCCGTGTCAATCTCGTCGTGCCCGATGGTAAACTGTAAACAGTCGACAAAGAACTTTATTCCGTCCCGGATGTCGACGTAGAAAATATTGGGGACTAATTTTTCAAATGTCATAGCCTGCTGTTTTGATTTTTTGAAAGTGGATGGTTGTACAGTCAGCCTGCTACCGGAAACTACTATCACAGGTTTTCTTCCAGCCATTGCCTGAACGCGTGCATAGATGCAAATGCTTTATCAGGTTCATGTGGTGCGAGTTGCTCCGATGTATGCGTGCCATTGGTCAGGCAGAAAGAAAACCGGCAAACCGCATTTTTGCCGGATTGAATGTCGGAAGGCGTATCGCCGATATTGATAACTGCATTCGCGTCGCTAACCCCCAATAATTTCATCGCTTTAAAAATCATATCGGGGGCAGGCCGGCCATGGGCAACTTCATCACTGGCGAGGGATGCCTGTATGGTTGTAGCCGACGATCCAACATGTTGTTCGTTCAGCCCATTCAGCCAGCCGAGTTTGTCCAGAATGATATTGGTTACTTTCCGGTAGAAGCCCGTCGTAAGCGCCACCGGGATGTTTTTTTCTTTCAGGAAGGCGAATAACTCCAGGCAGCCTTCCGTTGGTACAATAGGGCTTTTCCGGTAATGTTCTTCCAGTATCTCACGGAAAAGTGCATACGAAGAATCTACTTTTTGTTTCCATTCTTCGCTCTTGCTGCCCACCTGCCGTTCCCAGAATACTTCAAAAACATGTCGCTTGGCCCAGCCCTGCACGGCCAGTATCTCTGCATCGGTCATTTCCAGCTGGGTTTGCATGGCTGCCTTCGTAAAACAGGATTCTACTTCGTGTTCATCGCGCACCGTGGTGCCTGCCATATCGCATACGATGAGTTGAATGCCGGTTGCTTGTTTCATAGTTGTTCTTGTATTTGATATTTTGTTTTAATCGTTACTTTTTGCTTGCCCAAAAAGTAACCAAAAAGGGCCCCGCCATCGATATTCAGCACGATGGCGGATAAGCCTTGATTAGGCTTTGGTACTACTGAGACTTCAGCCGTGCAATTCCATCAACGCCTGATTTACAGTCTTTGCTCCCTGTCTTTAGCTCCCGAAAACGCGTTACGAAAGGGAATACTTTTCAGGAACGATGCTACTTAAAACTTATAACTTACTACTTACAACTAAAACATTTGAGCTATATTCTCCTCCGCCAATCCCGCACTCCCCGTCATGCCCTTGCCGCCGATGGCAGTGACTACGCGAATGTTTTTGTCGACCTCTTTATCGAATACATCGTGCGTTTTGCTCTGTGCATAAAACCCGTTCCAGCAGGATTCGATGTTCCAGTGCGGCAGTTGAAAGATACGTTTAGCTTCTTCCAGGATAATCTCATTCACTTCGGGTTTGATGTCGAAACCCAGCTGGTGCTGCTCCATGGCCGGCGCGTACTCATGCGAGTCGCCGATAATGATGCCGCCGTCGAAGGCTTGTTTGAAGAGTACGTGAATGCCCCATTTTTTGAAGCGTTCCGGGATATCGGCAGCGTTCAGCTTTTCGTATGACGGACATTCTTCGAAACTTTCATAACGGCGAATGGTTAGTCCGGTTAGAATAGAACCGTTTAAGGTAAAACCAGGCTGCGGCTTCGTCTTCATCATCTGCAGCTTCGAAACAACTATGTCGGAACCTGCAAACACCTGCGGGTAGAGGAACTGGAAATCGCGTCCGTTGCAGATGATTACATTTTCTGCGTGGTATTGATGGCCGGCACTGTCTTCAACAATACAATGGCCATTTGCATTCGAGCAAGCACGTACCTGGGTGCCCGCCTGGTAATCCAACTTCAATTGTTCGCACATATAGCCGATCAAACGGTGAATCATCTGGTCGGGTTCTACGGTTACTTCTTCAGGAAAGAACAAGGCGCCCCTGCAATAGCTGGCATGGAGGCCGGGGTATTTGCTCAGGCAGGCCGACGGAGAAAGCAAGACCGAGGAGTAGCCATCTGCCTTGTTATTGTCATGTGCTTCATGGATGAGTGCAAGTTCTGTTTCATCCGAAGCGATGTACACAGTTCCGTTGTTCCGCACCGTTAGATCGAATTTTTCCTGCAGGCCCTTGTAAATTTCGAGTCCGCGACGGCCAAACTGCTGCCATTTTCCGCGGCTGAGTCCGGATGGCACTACTTGTCCGAAATTGCGTACAGTGGCTTCTTGCGGACGGCCATCTTTTTCCAGCAAGAGCACGCGTTTCTTTTTTTGCAGGGCATGGTAAGCGTGGAGACTTCCCAGCGCACCGGCGCCAATGATGATTAAATCATACGGAGAGGACTGGCTCATGAGTAGTAAGTGAATTTTCCTGGTATTTTCTTTTGAAATAAATCCACGAGATGGCAATGCAAATCAATCCAAGTACGCCAAGGATTACACTCACGCGCGTGAAGTAATCCAGCCAATTCACCTTCGAGCCCAGGATTTCTTTGTTCACGATGATAAAACAACTGCCCAGGTAGCCGATGGAATCCATAAAGTAAAAGAAGAAGCCAATATTGCCTTTGATTTTGAAAGCTGCAATAAAGCGATCGAGGAACAAACACTGCAGGGTATTGTAACAAACGTAGAGGCCAATGGTAAAAAAGATCAGGCTGAATACGGGATCGGCCCAATGTTGCTGCAGGAAGGCAACCGAGAGCAGTATCATGATTAAACCGCAGGCAATAGCGATATGGTGCGCGGCTATGCTTTTAAAATGATCTTTGAACCAGGCCAGTAATAATAGTAATAATAGTACCGCTACCGCCGCAATGGTTTCCATCTGTGCAAAAATCGCAGGTTTGAAAGAGGGTTTTAACAGGCGCAGGATTTCCACGGCATAGTTGTCTTTGATATCGCGCAGTATGGTGAGCAACAAATTGATGATCGTAATGGCCACCAACCCAACCATGAATTTTTTAAACAATGCAATCCTTTCTGCGCCGTTGAGGGTGCTGCGGGTACCCCGGCTGTTTTTTTCTTCTTCGGTGGGAGGCGGAATGCGGGTAAGCATCCAAACTGCTAACAGGAGTACGGGGATATAGAGTAGTCCGGCTACAAAGGGCGACAAAGTTTCTGATATGCCCCAATACTCGATGCACACACGGCCCAGGCTTTTGGCAACCCCCGAGCTGAAGATAAAATTGGTACTGAGAATGAGTGCGAGCAGGTCGGTAAATTTTCTGCCTTCAATAAAACTGAATACCAGTCCCCATATTAATCCCAGCGAGAGTCCGTTCGTAAAGAGGAATACAACATTAAACGGCCGCGGTATCAGAGCGAGTAACAGGAGGCTAAGGTGAGACGCGCCAATCAGCACCAGGATGTAAAACGCTCTTTTGGATTTGTTGACCTCCGAAATGAATTTGATGCCAATGAATTTAGCGGTCATGTAACCAAAAGTCTGTGCTACTACGAGTGCCGATTTGAAGGAAATTCCAAAAGCAGTAAGTCCGTCGAAGGTACCGGCGCTGAAAGGTTTTCTAAAGCCGTACATGCAGAAATAGGTAGCAAAACTGGCAAACGCAGCCCATGCGACGCTTCCAAACATCTTATTTCTGGTAGAAGTGGCTGCGGGGCTATGCATACCTGTAAAATACGGAATAAACCATTGGTAATTTCCAGCAGGCGGTATTAAGCTGTCGTTATTCTTTTGGCCGGATCGATGGTGAATCCGATGGAAGTACCTACATCGGGCTTGCTGCGTACGTGGATGCTGTGGCCATGTGCCTCGATGATGTGTTTGCAGATGGCCAGTCCGAGCCCGGTACCGCCTTTATCGCGGCTTCTTGCCGTATCGGTTCGGTAAAATCGTTCGAAGATCCTGGGCAGGTGTTCTTCTTCGATGCCAATGCCATCATCGCTCACTTCTACCAATACACTGTCGCCTTCGGTCTTGTACACGCTAGTAGTAATAGTACCGCCTTCCTTACCATATTTGAAAGCGTTTTCTATCAGGTTAATCAGTACCTGGCGTATTTTTTCTTTGTCGGCAAACACGGTCACCGGTGCTTCGCAGCCTTTCTTTATACCAGCCGTTACATTTTTTCCCGCCAGCTTGAGTGAAAGGGATTCATACACTTCTTTGACGAGATCCTGGATCACAAAATTTTGCTTGTACAGCATTTGTTCCCCGCTTTCCAGTTTGGAGATTTCATCCAGGTCGTTCATCAGGTTCACCAGGCGATCAATATTGCGGCTTGCGTTTTCCAGGAATTTTTTCCGGATATCCGGTTGTTCCATCGCACCGTCCAGCAGGGTATCTACATAGCCCTGCACAGCGAAAATGGGTGTTTTGAATTCATGGGCGAGGTTCTGCAGGAATTCTTTGCGGTAGGCTTCGTTTTCTTTCAGCACTTCAATTTCTGCTTTACGCTGTTCTGCCCATTTCTCGACATCTTCACTTACTTCGTCGATCCCTTTCCGCGGAAGGATGTATTTGTAATAGGTTTCTTCTTTCTTACTGGCTTTGGTCTGGTAAATGAATTTGTAAATAAGGCGGATGCGGCTGTAAATAAATTCCTGGAGCAGAAAATGAATCAGCGAATAGGCAATGATGAACAGGATGACCAGCACGCTGAGACCAATCAGCCAGTTACCGGTGAAGAGAAATGCAGCCAGCGCCACCAGCACTGCGATGGCCATGGCATTGATCGCCGCTACCTGCCGGGGAGATAGGTTTTTTAAGTCCATACTGGGGCGTATGCGCGGGATGAAGGTAGTTTATTTATGGCTACACGGTGAACTTGTAGCCAACGCCCTTCACGGTCGTGATACAGTCCATATTCAGTTTCTGCCGGATTTTTCGAATGTGTACATCGATGGTGCGGTCTCCCACGATCACATCGTTTCCCCAAACCTGGTTCAGGATTTCATTACGGAGAAATACCCTGCCCGGCCGCGTGGCCAGCAGGTAGAGCAGTTCAAATTCTTTTTTTGCCAGCATCACTTCTTCATCGTTCACCTTTGCCACATACTGCTGTGGATCTATCAGCAGGTTGTCGAACCGCAACACCTGGTCCTGCCCATCGTCTGGTTTGGCGGTACGGCGAAACAGCGCATTTACCCGGCTTACCAGTACTTTCGGACTGATGGGTTTGCTGATATAATCGTCGGCCCCACGGTCGAGTCCGTCTACCTGTGACGATTCATCGCTCATTGCAGTAAGAAAAACGATCAACGTGTCTTTGAAAGCAGGTTGGCCACGGAGCAGGGAGCACACTTCCACGCCTGTTTTCCGGGGCATCATGATATCGAGAATGATAAGGTCAGGTTTGAGTTGTTTGGCTTTTGCCAGGGCATCGTCACCATCTTTGGCCGTGTATACATCGTAGCCTTCCTGTTTCAGGTTGTAATGAACAATCTCCAGTATATCGGGTTCGTCGTCTGCAATAAGGATTTTTTTACCCTTGTGTTCCATTGGGCCTTTGTTTGCGCAAACCTACTCGAAATGCCTGTTTCGGTGAAAAGATAATAGTAAGTTTACAATTTCTTAATAGTGCCCGAATCCGTATGTAATTTTGAAGGAAGGGCATCGTTTAATGAGGCCGAACCGGGCTTCCCTGTAATTTTGTACCGGTAAGCGGATATACGTAGTATGAAAAAAATTGTACCTGTTATTGGGGTTTTGATTGGTAGCCTGGGAATGAATGCACAAGCACCTGCCTATCGGTTTGTGCCGGATAAAGGCCGGATTTTGTTTCACGATAAAGTTGATCTGCAGCAGGAACGCATCAAGGAGCTTGACGGAAAAAAAGACAACAGCATTACACTCTCAGCAGATCCAACCGTGAATGCGCAGATTGAATATGCCATTTTGGATCATGTGGACGAACTACAGCAGCGGATTGAACAGGACAGTGTGTTGAATCATCCCTCCAAAGTAAAATACATTCTTGGCCTCGAAACCCTGTTGAACGGTTACCGCAATAACTTTCAGAAAAAAGACTTCTCTGCAGCGATGGCACCGGAACTGGTAGACGCTTATGAAAAAGCAATGGCCGCCGACCGGAAGAACGAAAGCATCGAACCAGTTGTAAAGGAGTCGAGTTACGGCGTGGGCAAGATCCTGGTGGATTGTTTCACTTTTCCTGAAAATCCAGGTGTGAAGCCGTCCAACATCGTACTCCTGTACAAGTATATCGACCTTCACCCCGATGAACTATTATCTATCCTGCAGCGCAATCCGGATATGCCCGGCGCTGACAGCCTGATAAAAGTAGCAGCGCACAACGACCTGCATAAGTTTTACAATTACGCAGCGGTGGGTGATCGGCTGGGTTCGCGGATCCGTACCCTGAAAGATCCTTATGTGCATACCATTTCCCGGATGGCCGTGAGCCGGAGCGGACAGTTGTACATGCCCTTTGTAGATCTGCTGCTGTCTGATAAGATCACGTTCGATGAGATAGATGCAATCAAAGATGATAACCTGGCCTATTACCGGCTGCTTGTAAAAACGCGGATCGATTTTGCACGCCGCATGATGGCACCTGCGCGTGATACACCGATGGAAATGCAATCGCTCACGGGCTGGCTGCAGAAAAAAGGGATTGAAGCTTTTGTAAATGAAATCAACGGCTTGCATGACCAACCCGATGCCGTTCGCTTTAAGTGTCTTGAACCATTAACGGCACAGGAGCTGTACTACCTCTGCGTAGTAAGCGAAGACGTCATCTACACTTCCAGCTATCTCGGCGTTTTCAAACGCATTTTTGAAAAGATGAAAGTGCCGCGCGGAGACAGCCTGATCATGAGCGTAAACGCCGACTACTTCCGGAAGTTTATTAAAATGTCGGCTGCCTACAACACCCTCGATACTTTGCTGAAATCGATGCCCGCCGAAAATGCTACTTCGCTCATGAAAGCATTTGTACTGGGCCTGGAAAGAACCACCAATAAGGCTTCGGTGGAAGATGCCGTAGATGTGGCTGATGCCTACAGCAGTATTGTGGAGAAAAACAGTACACTGGCCCGGTTCATGCTCGATGAAGCCGAATGGAATTACGAGCGCTGTGTGAAGTCCAATGATAAAAACGGGATGGTGGTCTACCGCCTTGAAAAAACGCTGTTTGAATCGGCCGATACTTCCCGGAAAGTGAATCTATCAGCCGAACTCGGTATCCCGCCCGTATATTCCGTCGATTACCGCAGCCTGGCCAATGACAGCGGCAGGGTGGTGCAGCAGGTATTTTTTTATGGCGATGAAGACAAGGACGGACAAAATTCCTATGCCAACTTTAAAGCCTTGTTTGCCGGCAAGCCTGAATGGAAAATGAGTGAGAATGAAAACTGGCTAACGATCAAGTCTACCCGCGGCCGCCCGGTTTGGATATTTGCCAATCGCCCGCTTTACGGACCGGATGACCCGGATGCCAAAGCCCAGGAAAAACTAAACGCCTACCTGCAGTCGCAGCATATCAAGCCTACGATATTCATCCATCGCGGGCATAGCTACCACGTGAAGTACTCATTGCAGCAAATCCAGCCCACAGCACGTATCGTGATACTGGGTTCCTGCGGCGGTTACAACAACCTGAGCGAGGTACTCAATATCAGCAGCGATGCGCATATCATTTCGTCGAAACAGGTGGGCACCAAAACGGTGAACGAACCCATCCTGAAAGCCATGAACGATATTCTCCTCAGCGGGCGCAATATCGACTGGCTGCCGATGTGGAGGGACCTCGGTCGCCAGTTCAACGGGGGCTCCCGCGAAAAATTCGACGATTATATCCCCCCGTATAAAAACCTCGGCGCTATTTTTATCAAGGCTTACCGCCGGGCGATCAGCGCACCGTCGGGCTAACCTGTTTTCCTTTTGCCTCCTGCTGCCGATTGCAGCCTTCGGTTTATCTTTGCCGCTTATGGCAGAACAGAAGCCGGGGAAGAAGATATTTGATTTTGCATTGCTCAGGCGGGTATTCCGTTTCGCCAGGCCCTATAAAAATAAGTTCTACATCTCGCTGGTCGCATCCGTAGTGCTGGCTATCCTGGCGCCGGTAAGACCCTTCCTCGTACAGGTAACGATTAATAAATACATCAAAGCTGGCAGCAGCGCCGCCGGGGCCGATAAGTCATGGTACATCGACATGGTGATCTACCTGACTTTGTTTCAAATCGGGTTGCTGCTGGTAGAAAGCCTGGTACGGTTCTATTTCTCCTACCTCACTTCCTGGCTTGGACAGCATGTGGTGAAGGATATGCGGGTGCAGGTGTACAATAAGATACTCGGACTTAACCTGTCGCAGTTCGATAAAACGCCGATTGGTACGCTCACGACGAGAACCATCAATGATATTGAGTCGATCAACGATATTTTTTCCGACGGACTGATTCCCATTATTGCAGATTTGTTGTCGATTGTGTCGGTGTTACTGGTCATGTTCTGGGTTGATTGGCGGCTTTCCCTGGTTTGCCTGGCTCCTTTTCCCATTTTAATTGCAGCCACTTATTTCTTTAAGGAGGCGGTAAACAAATCGTTTATACGTGTCCGTAATGCAGTGGCTGCGTTGAATGCCTTTGTGCAGGAACACATCACGGGCATGCATGTGCTGCAGGCATTTGCCGCGGAAGATCGCGAAGCCAGGAAATTTACGCGGATCAACCGCGATCACCGGAATGCCAATATCAAAGCCATTTTTGCGTATTCAGTATTTTTCCCGGTCGTTGAAATTGTACTGGCGGTGTCTACCAGCTTACTGATTTGGTGGGCGGCCAGCAAAGCCGACCTTATAAAAGCCGAAAATCCGGTTGCGGCAGGCGAGATGATTGGCAAAATGGTGGCTTTCTTCCTTTACCTCAACCTGCTGTTCAGGCCGCTTCGGGTGATTGCGGATAAATTCAACGTGCTGCAGATGGGCATGATTGCGGGCGAGCGGGTATTCAAGGTACTTGACAACGACGATTATATTCCGGCTTCGGCCATTGGTACACATAATCCCGAAAAAGTAGCCGGCAAACTGGTTTTTGACCATGTGTATTTTGCGTATAATGATGACCGGTATGTGCTGAAGGATATCAATTTCTCCATTCAACCAGGAGAAACCCTCGCCATTGTAGGGCATACCGGCAGTGGTAAGACCTCGATCATCAGTCTGCTCAACCGGCTCTATCATATCAACCGCGGCAGCATCACGCTCGACGATGTGCCCATCGAATCGTACACACTGGAAGCACTCCGTTCGAGGATAGGCATTGTATTGCAGGATGTGTTTCTGTTTTCGGGTTCAGTAATGGACAATATTACGCTTCGCAACCCCGCTATCGGCCGCGAACGCGTGATAGAAGCCGCGAAGCTGATTGGTATGCACGAATTTATTATGGACCTGCCCGGCAACTACGACTACGATGTAATGGAGCGTGGGGCTACCCTGTCGCTCGGGCAGCGCCAGTTGCTATCCTTTATCCGGGCCTTGCTCTATGACCCTTCGGTGCTGGTGCTGGATGAGGCAACTTCCTCGGTAGACACAGCGAGTGAGCAGTTGATACAACACGCCATCGACAAGCTGATAGCCGGGCGCACCGCTATCGTGATTGCGCACCGTTTATCGACCATCCGCAAGGCCAGTAAAATCATGGTGCTGGATAAGGGCGAGATCAAAGAAATGGGCACCCACGAAGAACTGCTCCGCAAAAACGGGTTCTATGCCCGCCTGTATGAAATGCAGTTTGAAAAAAAGCCCGCGCATGCCCGATAGCCGAATTCCTATATCTGCTGCTCATTGATAAAGCCACCAGCGGCCGTAAACCGCGCCTGCCAGCGCTGGCTGCCGATATAATATTTCACTTTGTAGGTGTTGCCGTCTTCCAGTTCCCATTCAATCTGTCCGCTGGCGTTGGGGTATTTGGCGTTGAAGGCCGACATCACCGCCGAGGGCACCTGGGAGGCGGAGATGGGGCCTACGGCCGGATTGCTGTTATTGCTCTTGGAGCAGGCAAAAATGGCCAGGGAAAATAGCAGTAGTAAGAAGAGTTTCGTGTTCATAATTGTG
>JAGWTK010000521.1 GCA_028876035.1 Bacteroidota bacterium | reverse complement strand
TTTGTTGTGGTTGCACCGGGTTCTGCATTTACGTGAATAGACACGAAGGCATCTGCCTTTTGTTGCTTCGTAAACGTAACGCGGTTGTCCAGATCGTCTTTCAGGTCAGCTGCGTTGCCGACCAATTGATCGGTTTCTCTTGTCAATGCGATATTGATGTGATAGGAAGGCGCGAGCTCCTTTATCTTTTTTGCGATCGCGAGGGTGATGTCTTTTTCGAGTAGCCCATTTTCGCCGTGTGCACCAGCATACTTACCACCATGTCCGGCGTCAACGACAAATGTTAGTGAAGCAGCAGAAGCCATGTTCTTCTGAACATGCAGCGGGTTTTTGCCAAGCTTTACCGCAAACGAAGAAACAAGTAAGAAGAGTAATGGCAATGCCAGGATTCGGCGCAGGTAACCGCTGCGGCGGATAAGGTTTGATTGTGTGATCATGTGAATACGTCGTTTTAACTGGTGATGAAAAAAAGGATGGGTGAGTGGATTTGTTTTTTGTTCGATGGCTTGTGTAATGAGCATTTCAGCATAGGTAAGATGATCGCTGCCCGAAAGGGCGTATTCATCCGCCAGGAATTCATGGATGGCTTTTATTTCCCGGCGAATAAGATGGAAAAATGGATTGAACCAGGCAATGGCGGTAACAATCTCCATAAACAATACATCGGCACTGTGTTGTTGCTGCACATGGAAGCATTCATGCCGGAATATTTGTTCCCCTTCCGGTTGATCAAACGCGATTTGCTTATTCCAGAAAATCGAACGAAAAAAAGAAAAGGGCGTGCCTGGCGCGGAAGTTTGGTAGACTTTTATGCCCTGCATTGCTTCGAAAGGATATTGGCTTCTCAACGCAGCGATATATCGAAGCGATAGGACTAACAACCAACCGCCAACCATGACACCGATAAGATAGACCAGCAGGAGACCGTTTTGGATATTGATGAGTTGATTCCAGCCATTATTATGCGCATAAATGCTGACGGGTTCCTCCCATTTACCGGCATTGATAATCTGAATGGTTTGTTGGATGGGATGCTGCGAACCGTAAGACCAGGCGGGAAGTGGGATATGTAAAGCCGGGATAATCGCAGCGAAGGGCACAATTGCAAGGAGGTAAAACCGATTGTAACGGTGGAAGCGGCGGTTGCGCAGGGCAAAATAATAATAGGCGTAAAGCAAGCCGCTGCAAAGCACAAACTTGAGAATATAGAATAAGGCTGTCATGGTTTTTGCTTTTTACCAGCTTTGATTTGTTGAAGTAAACGTTCCAAATCTTCAACACTAAGACTGTTATCGGTTACAAACTGTGATACCAGGCGGGCCGGCGAGTTGCCGAAATAACCTTTGACCAATTGCTGGACGCTTTTTTGACCGTACGCTGATTTAGTCACCAGCGGCTTGTACAAATTATTCCGACCCTGGGTCTCAAACCCTACGAATCCCTTCTCGATCAGTATTTTAAGGATGGTGGCCACGGTATTTGAATGCGGCTTTGGCTCCAGCGAATGCTCAAGGATATCTTTCAGAAACCCCTGGCCAAGCTCCCAGAGCACCTGCATTACCTGCTCTTCCGCTTTGGTGAGTGTCTTCATTACAACTAAATATTTAGTTATTCGAAGCTATAACTAATTTTTTAGTTGCCAAAACTTTTTTTGTAGATTTTTTAGAAAAGATCTGTTGGTGCGACGCCCGTCTGTCGGGGCAATAGCCGGACAAGCAACCAATGCTGAAACCTGTACCGGCGCCGGTTTCAATAAAAAATCCGTTATATTTATTGCGATCAAGTAATGAATGTTAAAGGGACAATTAACAGAGGAGCTGTTGAGTTTTTTGCGAAAACGCTATGACTTCTCAAACTTAAAATTTAATTTTGTTGCGGTTCTGGACGGTTCCACGAGGTTTAACTTCCTCTTTGCATACACCTGCAACTTACCCCGAACATTACCAGTCTTTGATCGTTGATAATCGTACCCCCCTGGTATCATTATTCTTTACACGTTAAGATTATTCATGAGACAGCTAAAAATTGCTACACAGATTACCAATCGTGATTCACAGGCGGTAGAAAAGTATTTGCAGGAGATTTCCAAAATTTCCATGATTACGCCTGAAGAGGAGACCATACTGGCTCAACGGATTAAGATGGGTGATCAGCGTGCACTCGACAAACTGGTGCAGGCTAACCTTCGTTTCGTGGTATCTGTTGCCAAGCAGTACCAGCACCAGGGCCTTTCATTGAGCGACCTTATCAATGAGGGTAATCTTGGCCTTATCAAAGCTGCCCAGCGTTTCGACGAAACAAAGGGTTTTAAATTCATTTCTTATGCAGTATGGTGGATTCGTCAGTCGATCCTGCAGGCTTTGGCCGAACAGGGAAGGCTGGTGCGTTTGCCCCAGAACAAAATAGGCACCTACAATAAGGCGAACAAAGCTTATATGGCTTTTGAACAGGAGCATGAGCGTGAACCTTCTACCGAGGAACTGGCCGAGCTGCTGGAAATGAGCGAAACTGAAATCAATAACATTTTCCAGAGCAATACCCGCCACACTTCGCTGGATGCACCCGTGCACGAAGCAGAAGACGTGGCCATGGGCGACCTGCTGGAAGGTGGTGATGATACCGATGACGATGTGATGAAAGATTCACTGCGCAGCGAAATCCGTCGCGTGTTGAAGTCTTTGAGCCCGCGCGAAGCTGAAATCGTAAACGCCTATTTTGGTTTGGATGGTGAAAACGGTGTCACCATCGAGCAGATTGGTCAGAAATACGATCTCACCAAGGAGCGTATCCGTCAAATTAAAGAAAGGGCCATCAAACGCCTGCAGAAAGCGCGGTACAGCAATGCGCTGAAAGCCTACCTGGGATAATTTGAACTTCCTTTTCAATAGAGATTGCCTTCGGAAACGGGGGCAATTTTCGTTTGAGGGGCTGTGGGCTTTTAGCTATTAGCCATTAGCTTTTAGCTCATAGCCAACAGCCAACCGCCAATAGCCCAATCAGCACATTTATCACATTTATCACATCAG
>JAGWTK010000520.1 GCA_028876035.1 Bacteroidota bacterium | reverse complement strand
TTCATGTTTTTGTCGAACTCTACCACACCATATCGTTCGGGATCGCTCACATGGTAAGCGTACACAATACCACCTTTCGGTTTCGTATTTGCTTCCAGCATTTTGCCGAGGCCGGCGCCGTAGAAAATATTATCTCCAAGTACAAGTGCTACACTGTCGTCGCCGATAAAATCTGCCCCAATAACAAATGCCTGCGCCAAACCATTGGGCAGGGGTTGTTCGGCATAAGAAAAGTTAAGGCCAAGCGGTTTACCATCGCCAAATAGTTTTTTGAACAGTGGTAAATCGTGCGGGGTGGATATGATAAGTATATCGCGGATGCCTGCAAGCATCAGGGTAGAGAGCGGGTAGTAGATCATGGGCTTATCGTACACCGGCATGATCTGTTTACTGATAGCGTAGGTGATGGGATGTAGTCGGGTTCCGGAGCCGCCGGCAAGGATAATTCCTTTCATAAGATTGACATTTTAACGCAAAGTATTGAGAACGATGGGCAACAAGATAGATAGTATAACGCAAAATAAAAAGCCGCCCATATCCGGGCAGCTTTTTATTTTATGATAGGTAGTTTGTTTACATGAACAATTTCATGATGTAATACACGGCAGCAGCGATCATGGCACTGACGGGAATGGTGAGTATCCAGGCCCAGAGCAGGTTGATGGTAACGCCCCAGCGTACGGCCGACAAACGCTTGGTAGCACCAACGCCGATGATAGATCCGGTAATGGTATGCGTAGTACTTACCGGGATACCAAAATGTTCTGTCATGTAGAGCGTGATAGCGCCCGCGGTTTCGGCAGATACACCTTCGAGTGGTGTTACCTTGGTGATGCGGGTACCCATGGTTTTGATAATTTTCCAGCCGCCGCTCATCGTACCGAGACCGATAGCAGTAAAGCTGGCCAGCGGTACCCACCAGTATTGCGACACAAACTCTTTAAACTCCATGGTGTGGCCCTGTGTTTTTTGATAGAAGATCATGGCAGCACCAATAATACCCATTACTTTCTGTGCGTCGTTGCCACCGTGCCCGAGGCTGAACAATGCGGATGAAACCAATTGCAGTCTTCTAAACCAGCTTTCGGCGCGGTAGGGGTTGGCCCGCCGGCAAATGTTTACGATAAGAATGGTGAGTACGAACGCGATGATCATGCCTATCAGCGGTGCTGCAAAGATGAACAGGAAGGTGGGGATAACCTTTGCATAGTTGATCACTTCGTGACCCGCGCCGCTTAAACCTTTTGCGTGGGCAATTGCCGCTCCGATAAAGCCGCCCATCAGTGTATGCGAAGAAGAAGAAGGAATGCCAAACCACCAGGTGAAGAGGTTCCAGATGATTGCAGCTACAATGCCGGCGAATATTACTTCAAGGGTTACGAATTCAGGGTTCACCCATTTTGCTACGGTATTACCAATTTTGAACTCTCCGTAAATGTATTTCGACACAAAAAAAGCGGCGAAGTTGAATACGGCCGCCCAGAGTACAGCCTGGAAGGGCGTGAGCACCTTGGTAGAAACGACCGTTGCGATAGAATTGGCGGCATCATGGAACCCATTGATGTAGTCGAACACCAGGGCGAGTATGATGATGATAACTAGAAACGTCATAAATCTGATGTGTAAATGTGCAAATGTGAAAATGTGAAAACGCTGCGTCCGGATGGAATTAGCACATTAGCACATTTACACATTGGTAATTGATCAGGCGTATTTGATGATGATCGACTCAATTACATTCGCAGCGTCCTCGCATTTGTCGGTCACGATTTCCATTACCTGGTAAATCTCTCTTTTCTTAATAACTTCTTTTGCGTCGGCTTCTGTTTCGAACAGGCGGTCGATACTCAGGTCGAAAATATCATCGGCCTGGTTTTCGATGCTGTTTACTTTCACCAGTGCGTCGGTGATCTTGCGCATGTTTTTCATGTCGCGCAGTTCTACTACTGCATTCTTGATATGTTCAGCCCCTTGTTCAATCAGGTCGGCCATTTTCTGAATGCCCTGGTCGTTTGGATTAACCTTGTAGAAATTGATTTTTTTAGCAGAAGAGTAGATATAGTCAGCAATATCGTCGAGTGCCGAAGCGAGGTAGTGAATGTCTTCCCGGTCGAACGGCGTAATAAAGTTTCTGCCGAGTTCAGTAAATATGCGGTGTGTGAAGTCGTCGTTGACATGCTCCAGGTCTTCCATCTTTGATATGAGGGCGGCGCGTTTGTCGAAGTCAGGTTCGGCGACTACATCTTTCATCAGCCGGCCCATTTGTGCTACGGTTGCAGCTACGTCTTCAAAAAGGGAATAGAATACCCGGTCTTTTGGCATAAAGATTTTCAGGAATGAATTTGCCATCGTTGAATATTTGGGGCAAAAATAGCGGCTTTGACAGGCTATTCAACCGAATCCATTTTGGTAATAATTTCTTAACATACCGCTACGTATTCTCCGCAAATGGTTGATTTTTAAAGGTGAATCTATGCCGAGGCGGGTGGAGGGGCTTTGGCAAATGATGGAAACTGCCTTGTTTAAATTCCGGCAACCGGCCACCCGAACAGGCGGCAAGACATAACAATTACTTAATATTTACTTAATATTGCGCCCAATTCAAACGTCTTTGTACAAGCCAACACGCTGCTTTCTTCCCTCGTTTTTCCTGCTTTTGTCAGGCATGCTTTTCAATGCAGCGCAGGCTCAGATTCCAGTTGCTAACACCAATTCATCCGACAGTATACGGATTAACAAAATTGAGCAGGCGATCAAGCGCTTCAATGGTATCACGATTACGGGATTTATGGAACCGGAATTTCAGATCGGTCAGGCAAAAGGAGAGGCCAGTTTTGCGGGCGGTAATTTTTCAGCGACCAGCAACAATCGTTTTTTGATCCGGCGTGGCCGGCTTCGCACTATTTATAATGTCATCAGCAAGGATTCATTCCCGGTGCTGGATATGATTTTTGAGCCGGAGATCACGCAAAGGGGCGTTAGCCTGAATGAACTGAATGGGCGGCTTTATGAAAACCGCTGGCATCTTT
>JAGWTK010000052.1 GCA_028876035.1 Bacteroidota bacterium | reverse complement strand
TTTAGCGAGATAGGCAGCCAGTCCCCAATTGAACAAATCAACATTGGAGGTATTCGGTTTTGCCGTATAATATTTACCAAGCCAGACCGACTGGTTTTTATAATCCTTCTCCTTTCCATAGAGATCACCTATTTTTTTATAATAGGCCGATTTCTTCAGCGAATCCTGTTCGAGATCGGCTCCCTTTCCGAGATAATAAGCCGCACTATCCTGCTGGCCTGGCAACAACGCATAGATATTTCCCATTGCTTCATAATCTTTGGCTACAAAACCCGAGTCGTTGCTCTTGCTGAAATATTGGCGCATGTATTTCGCTGCCTCTATTGAATCGCCCAGTTCATAATGACTGTATGCTTCCAGTTTGTACAAACGGGGGCGCACTTTATCTCCTTCTTTAGCTATTAATGCATTGGCTTCCTGCAAGGCTTCTTTGTATTGCCCGGATGCGTACAACACATCGGTATGCAGGTATTCATTTTCAACACTTGGCTCTGAAGCGGCAATATATTTTTCAAGGTAGGCTTTGGCCTGTGCTACATCTGTAAAATAATAGTGGTAGTACAGTTCGTACAGGGCCGGCGCATAATTTGGATCCAGCGTAATGGCTTTTTGAAATGCCTCCAGGTACTGGGCCGCATTCTTCTGCGAGGTATAAATTTTACCAATCTTATACCAGGCGGCTGCATATTTAGGATCGTGATCCAGTGCTTCCATGTATGCTTTGTACGCATTACCGCCATCGGCCAGTTTTCGATAGGCATCGCCCTTCAGCACATAGAGGGCCGGGTTGTCCTTGTCTTTTTTAATGGCCTTATTCAGCCATTCAATTGCCTGCTGTGCATCGCCGGTTTTTGATTCGATGGTAGCTTTTGCCGCTGCAGCCAGTATACCCGGGTTTTTTTCCTTTGTATCTTTCAATGCCGCTTCCAGTAATGGTTTTGCCGTATTGCTATCTTGCTGCATTAACAACACTTCAGCAGTAGCACTGCGCAGCCAGGGATCATCTTTCAGGTTCACAGGCACCGCATTCAGCGTATCCTTTGCCTGTTCAAGCTGATCGTTCTCCAGGTAGGTTTGCGTCAGCCAGTACCAGCTTTCGGCATTCGACGGATCCTGCTGCACGAGTTTTTGCAACTCGTCTTTGGCAGTATTGTACTTTTCATAATAGATTTTCTTTTTCGCTTCCTCAAGGGATTGCGCGCGGACAACAGATGGCAGCATCGCTATCATTGTTATCCCAACCATGTATTTCAGCATATATTCTCGTTTTTAGTTGAATAATTTTCTTTCTTTCAGGCGATCGATAAAACCTCCAGTTTTGAATCACCTTTTATTAAATCGTTTACCTGTGGATTCGGCAGACCCACCGTCGTGATGTTCCTCCCGGGTGGCACCAGCAGCATATCCGCTTTAATCGTCTCCGCAAAATGCAGGGCGGACAAAGACAGGGAAGGTCCCGGCAACACCACATAGTCGATCGGACAATTGACGCTGTGTTTAAGCATCCGGTATGTTTCTATAAAATCGTTATAGCCTGTCTTCATACCGTCTTCACCTGCACTCATCTGTTTAGCCAGGTACAAGCGCGCGCGGTAGCGGCCAGAAAGTCCGATCAACAATTCCATCTTTTTGCCGGTGAGCGCGCCATTTACCGGGTAAACGATGGACCGCACTTTGTTGCGCAGCGATCCTGTTTTCACCGTTAACACAGGGCATTGTGTTGCCAGTGCCAGTGTGCCGGGCGATACCGTATTCAAAAAAGTACACCAGTTATGGGCCCGGTGCTTACCTATAATAATTAACCCGGGCTCGATGGACGAAGCGATCCGCGCGATCGCCGACTGCACATGGCCCGCACGCACAAGGTGCAGTACCACGCGTACCGACGGATGATTTTCCTGGATGGCCGTACGCCATTGCTCCATCTTACGCCTGGTTTCGCCCATCCCTGCGTCTCCCCAAAATCCATTGACGGGGAAGAACTGGTTCAATTGTAACCAGGAAGACACATGCACCAGGTGTACAACAGGCTCCAGCTCATCTACCAGCTCCATCGCCTTTTTAACAGCGATTTCGGTGTTAATGCTGAAATCTACCGGCACCAATATGCTTTTGAACGACCGACTCATCTTACCTCCTTTCTTTTTACAAATTACCTTTGCCAGATTAGCGGTCAATTAGACCGGGATTAGAATTGTATTAGAAGGGCCTGGCTTTTGTACCATTACCCAAGCACGTCCATAACATTGCATCTATGCCGGAACGGACCATCCTCGTCATTGAAGACGAACAAAAAATTGCGGACACGTTAAAATTCGGGCTGACCGAAAATGACTACTACACGGAAGTTGCGTATGATGGCAGCATTGGGTTGCAGAAATTCCTCGCACAACCCTTCGACCTGGTCTTGCTCGATATCAATCTGCCTGGTTTGAATGGTTATGAACTTTGTAAAGCCATTCGTCATCACAGGCCTTCCACCGTGGTGATCATGATCACGTCTATGGCCACCCTCACTGACAAAACGGAAGGCTACAATGCGGGTGCGGATGATTATATCGTGAAGCCTTTCGAATTCCGGGAACTCTTATTGAAAATCCGGGCCCATCTGAAGAGAACGCTCCACCAGCAACTTCCGGTCGGCAACCTGCTGAGGGCTGGCGATCTGGAAATGAACCTCGACAAAAAAGAAGTAAAGCGCGGCGATACGATCATCCTGCTCACTGCCAAAGAATTTCAGTTGCTCGAATACCTGCTCAGGAATAAAAATCGCGTGGTATCCCGGGCAGATATTGCCATCAATGTGTGGGACATCGACTTCGAGACCAATACCAATGTTATTGATGTGTACATTAATTATCTGCGCAACAAAGTCGACAAACCTTTCGGACAAAAGCTTATCCAAACACAAGTAGGAATGGGCTATGTGCTCAAAGAAAGCTAAACCATGAAAGTACGCACCAGCATAACGCTGTTATTTGCCTCCATCGTTTTCGTGATCCTGGTATTGGTATGCGGTTCCGTATATTTCTTTGCCTATCAAAGCCGGATTGCCAACATTCATACACGACTGAACAACCGCGCCATCACCACGGCCCGGCTACTAAGCCGGTCAGAAAGTTTTGACAGCAGCCTCATGCAGCAAATCGATTCTTCTACCACCCTCACGCTTCAGCGGAAAACAGTTGAAGTATTTAACGCCCACAACCGGCGGATTTATCAATTTACCGATGTCCGTGGAGATAGCATCCCTGCGAATGCCGCCATGCTTGATATGGCGAGAATACGTGGCCATGTTTATTTTTCATTGGGAGAAAGGGATGTAGTGGTGGCGCATATAACTGATAATAAAGTTCCGCTGCTCGTGCTGATCAGCGCCATTGATGCCGATGGTCGTGAAAAATTGCGGCAGCTCCGATGGATCATTCTGCTCAGCTTTGCGGGAGGATTGCTGATTGCAGTGGCGGCTGGTTATCTTTTTTCCGGGCGGATGTTGCAGCCGATCAAACAAATTGCCGATGAAGTAAACGAAATTTCTACTAAAAATCTATCGGGTCGAATCGCTACCGGCGACGCAAATGATGAATGGAACTACCTGTCGTCTACACTCAACAGCCTGCTCAACCGGCTGCAGGATAGTTTCGACGTGCAGCAACGATTTATTGCCAACGCGTCTCATGAACTGTCTACACCGCTGGCTGCCATCTCCAGTCAGCTCGAAGTATCTTTATTGAAAGAGCGCGAAGCGACCGACTACCGCACGACCATGGAATCTATTTACCACGACGTTCGCCAGCTCAACAAACTCACCCAAACCCTGCTCGAATTCGCCAGCGCATCCGGTCATCCCGCAGGCATCGTTATCGATCTTTTGCGGATCGATGAAATACTCATGCGCCTGCCACTGGCTATTGCGAAGATTAGTCCGGATTACGCGGTCGTTCTTGAATTCGATGACCTGCCCCCGGAAGAAGATCGCCTGCTAACCTGGGGAAACGAAGATCTGCTGCTCGCTGCTTTCAGGAACATCGCATCCAACGGTTGCAAGTATTCACCGGACCACAAAGCTTTTATCCACCTGCATGCAGAAAATGAAACCATCGTGGTGAGCATTCGCGACAATGGACCCGGCATTCCCGCCGAAGAAGCCAGCAGAATTTTTCAACCCTTTTACCGCACGAAGTCCACAAACGATGTGCAGGGCTTCGGACTCGGACTTTCCTTATCAAACCGCATCATCAAAATACACAAGGGAACAATTACCGTTGATTCCGTCGCAGGAAATGGGTCAAAGTTTGTGCTGAGGTTGCCAATGGCGGTTCAGTTCAAAGTTTAAAGTATACGGTTAAAGGTTCTTCAGACGTATCTCCCTGCGGTAATGCGGGCATCTGCTTTTTCGGAAACCCTGCTCACGCTTGCCTTTCCAATTTTATCGTGTTTAAATAGATTGTTTGCGCCAGGAGAAAATTGAAATGCACTAAGCGAGCCGCACACAAACAACTTTAAACATTAAACCTTAAACTTTAAACTTCCTCTTCCTGACTCCCATACTCCTCTTCCGGCTCCGACAACACTTTCAATTGTGCATTGCTGAGGGTAACGGTAGAAGATGCTGTATAAAGGCCGATGTTTTGGAAGGAGTAAGCATAGTCGATTAATGTAAGCCGCACTTCATCGTCGACGGACAATTCGATATAATGACCGTAACGCAGCAAACGGAAGTGAAAAGAATTCGGGTTGCTTACCATGTAAAAGCTGCTTTGCAGATCTTTAAAAACAAAGTTTTCACGGTTATTAACCGGGTTAAAGCCCCAGGTACGCATCTTTACTTCGCCGTTGATACGGTTGAAGGAAACAAAATAACCATTGCCATCATCGTCCATGTCGAATACCAGTCCGAATTTACCCAGGCCTTCTACACTCAGTTCACCTTCCCAAATAAATGCCGGCGAAGGCCGTTCAATACAAAATATTTCGTAGCCACTCCTTGAGCCAAGGGTCCAGCTATCTTCACCTGCTTTCAGGTTTGCTGATTGATTTCCAAATAGTGGCCTTGGCCTGCCCATCGCCGCCTGGCCAATCTGCTTTATTACTTTTTGCTCCCAGCGATAGTATGATTTTAACACCAGTCGGCCTGCAGGTCCTGTTGCCAGTTCCTTTGGCGGGGGCAATACCCTCAGTGCGTCGATTCGGCCATAGGCATAAAAGAAATTATAGATCAGCAAATGTTCACCATCCTGCACGATGCGCGCTGCGTAGTTGCCCTGCGGCAGCAAAACATCTGCATGAAAACAACGATATTCACTAAAGAAATCGTCGGCCACCCAATACCGTACTTTGATGTCTTCACGGATCGACCCGATCAAATAAAACTTTCCTTCCAATTCAAATACACAGGGACATTCAATGTCATCATACACCAGCGGATTGAACAAAGGCGGCATCAGTTCATAATCAGTGTCTGTAAGTCGTACCATACCAACGCATCCCCGACGCGAAACAGGGCCTGCCAATACCCGCGAAGCAACCAGTAAGTATACTTCGCCTTTGTATTCAAATCGAAACGGATCGCGAAAGCTTAGCCAGGTACGCGGGTTCGTAGCAACAGTTTCGTAGTAGATTCCTTTGGGCGCAATGGGGAATATATTCCTCGTGTTCTTGGTCCATGTGAGCAAATCAGGAGATTCGGCCAAACCTATCCGGGATATTACCCCGCGATCTTTTCTTTTCAGTCCGGTATAATACATCTCAAACCGATCGCCTACTTCGCATACATGCATGGTCCACAACATATCATCGTCCCATTCACCCGGTTCACCAACAAACAAGGCGTTCTTTGTGCGCTTCCAGGAGATACCGTCTCTTGACACGGCATGTGCGATGTAATCGTGGTTAGGAATAATCAGATGAAACAAATGGTAGACTCCATTGTTAATGATTACTGTTATATCTCCTATTTCCCAATCGCTGAACCCTGACCCTGAGTACATTTTAATGACGGTTTAATCGAAATCGACAATGAGTTTTGTGAGTAGTGGCTATCATTACAACTACCCAATCAATAATAACTTCTATGACCAGTAGTTAACATTACAAATATCGAACGAAACTGTTTAAGTATGGGCGATTACTACATCCAACTCTTTAGCCCACACGGCCTGATACGCTATCAAGAACCCGAAATCGGCCGGAACAAAGACACGGGCGGACAAGTAAAATATGTACTTGAAGCACTGGAAAGTTTGTCGGCGCATCCCCAGGTGCGCAAAGTGGATTTATTCACGCGCAGGATCATCGACAAACGCGTTTCCGCTGCATACGGCGAAGAAATCGAAGTCGTCAATGACAAAGCGCGCATTGTGCGCATGACCTGCGGCGGAAATCTCTATCGCCCAAAAGAAACTTTGTGGGACTACCTCGATGAATTTATTGATAAAACCATTCGCTTTATTGAAAGGGAAGATGATTTCCCCGATGTTGTACATGGACATTATGCAGATGGAAACTATCTCGCATCGCAAATCAGTGAAGTATACCGAATACCATTTATGGCAACGGGACATTCACTCGGCAGAAATAAACGGAACATCCTGCTGGCAGAAGGCATGAGTCCTGAAAAGATTGAGGCCAGTTTCAACATGAAGCGTCGTATCCAGGTAGAAGAAGATTTGCTGTTGAACGCCGATGCAGTAATTGTAAGTACAAACTATATCATCGAGCACCAGTATTCACTCTATGAAAATGCAGCCGCTGGCCGGTTCAGGGTGATACCGCCTGGCCTCAACAGTAAATTGTTTTTTCCCTTTTACCGGCTGGATATGCCGTCCTATAAAATGAGCATTGAGCAGGAACATGCTTTCTACCGTGTGAACTCCGATATTGATCGGTTCCTTTTCAATCCAAACAAGCCTTTGATCCTTTCTATCGGACGCGCAGATCGAAGAAAAAACTTTGAGACGATCATTCAGGCATATGGGCAGGACAAAGAACTCCAGGCCATGGCCAACCTCGCCATTTTCGCCGGAGTGAGAAAAGATATCAGTGCCATGCCCGACGAAGAAAAAGATTTGCTTACCAATCTTTTGCTCTTGCTCGATAAATATGACCTCTATGGTAAGATGGCCATTCCAAAGAAAAATGATCCCAAGACAGAAGTGCCCGAGATCTACCGCATCGCTGCGCGCAAGAAAGGAGTCTTTGTCAATGCCACCCCGGGTGAGAATTTCGGCCTGACGGTTGTTGAAGCAGCCGCCTGCGGATTACCCGTCATCGCATCTCCAACAGGAGGTCCAAAAGAAATTCTAACGCAATGCGAAAACGGGTTGCTGGTAGATGTGGAGAATCCGCCGGCAATTGCCGACGCAGTGAAGAAAATTGTAGCAGACCAGGCGCTTTGGGAAACCTACTCCAACAACGGCATCGTAGGCAGTACAAAATATTATTCATGGGAATCGTTCGCAGAAAATTATGTTGCGCTCATCGACGATCTCTTCAAACAGAAGCAGGAAGGAACCGCACGCTTTCCGCATCGTACGGCTTATGGAAAAAAATTAGGGAAGGCCAAAATGTTCCTGATTTGTGATTTGGACGGAACCTTGATCGATGGCAGCAACACGCAAGGCCTTGCCAAATTCAAACAATGGGTAGAAGACAACCGTGAACAAGTAGTATTCGGCATTGCAAGTGGTCGCAACCTGGAAATTACGCAAGAAGCATTTGAGCACTACGATTTGCCAACACCAGAAATACTTGTCTGTTCCGCCGGCACGGAAATTTATTATACTGCGCAATGTATACCGGACAATGGATGGGAAAAACACATCAATTACCAATGGAAACGCGAAGAACTGGAAAAAGAACTCCGCGCATTTCCCGGTATCCGTCTGCAGGAGCCGGCAGCCCAATGGCCGTTCAAGCTCAGTTATTATGTAGATGATACATTTGACGAAGACCAGATGGCGGATTTGTACAAATTGTTAGATGATAAGAAACTGGGTGCGAAAATTCTGCTTACAGAAAACAAATACCTCGACCTGTTGCCCATCCGCGCCAGCAAGGGCCAGGCCGTTCGCTACCTGAGTTATAAATGGAAGATGCCACTGGAAAACATTATCACCGCCGGCAACAGCGGCAACGACCGGGATATGCTTACGGGAAAAACAAAAGCCATCGTTGTCGCCAACTACAGTGAAGAACTGGAAGACCTGAAAAAAAACAAACTGGTCTACTTCGCTGAGCATGCCCTTTCCGAAGGTGTTCTTGAAGGCATTCTCCACTACGCAGCACCGGTTCTTAGTTCTTAGTTCATCGTTTTTAGTTCATGGTTGCATCGCACATTTTCAAGTTGGTGACGAACCATGAACCAAGAACCATCAACTACAAACCGTCTTGCGCTTACCTTGCTTTGGAATTAACATTTCCTTCGTAAACACGTCCTTGCAAATACCATCTCAATAACAAGAACACCAAAAAGTACAATTATGAAAAAGATCTTTACTTTCTTGTTTTTCGCCGGTATAATGACAACTGCAATGGCGCAGCACAGAGATGGGCAATACCGCGGCCAGGGCAATAACAACGGCAGTGGCAACTATCATCAGCCCAATAACGATCAGCCAAACAATGCCGGTGGCTATCATAATCAGCAGGGTTACGGACAAGGCAACAATGGCGGAAGCTATGGTCAGCAAAACAACGGTTACCAGCAACCGAACGGAGGCTATGGCCGGAACGACAATAATTATGGCAACGAAAGGCGTTATGATGATCATGATCGCGACTATCGCGATCGCGAACGCTTTGAGCACGATCGTTTTCGCCGCGACAGATGGGATGATCACGATCGCTTCAACCACCGCCGTATTGTGATTCGGTTTGGAAGAGCGGTTTGTTATTAAAATTTTTATTTCAAAAGCCACCGAGCGATTCGGTGGCTTTTTTTTTCGATACTCACCAACTAAAAACCTGCGGAGAGCAGCACTTTCCGGTCAGCCGCTCTCAGCAGCGGCTTTCGTATTCCATCATTGCGGCCAGGGTCGCCGATTTGCAGCAAGATTTTGCCCGTTCGCAGCACCTTCAAAAAATACGCATTCGATTCCTGATAGGTTTGTGGCCTAAAATAACAGGTATGAAAAGGGCACTGTCATTATTCATCGCTTTTTTGTGGGGAGCTGGTTCAATCTGTGCACAATCAAACCAGGTCAGCATCACCGGGTTTGTAATGAGCGCCGATAACAACCCAATAGAAGCAGCTACCGTGTTGCTGCTTAGGTCAAAAGACTCATCGGTTGTAAAAATGGGTGCTACCGATAAGAAGGGGCAATATATTTTTAGTGACCTCGCCTACGGAAGTTATTTCCTGCAGGTGTCTGCCGTCAATTTCTCCCCCTTTAATTCAGGCCCGATAGTCCTCCCGGCGGCCGACAAATCAACACAAATACCAGCCGTCGTATTGCAGGTGAAAGAAAAGATACTCGACGCAGTAACCGTAGTCGCGAAAAAAGCATTGATAGAACAGAAAATCGATCGTATAGTGGTGAACGTAGATGCATCTGTTACCAACGTAGGCGCCACCGCATTGGAGGTGCTTGAAAAATCACCGGGCGTGTCCATAGACAAGGACGGTAAAATAAGTTTAAAAGGAAAATCAGAAGTATTGGTGATGATAGATGGCAAACCTTCCTACCTGAGCAGTCCTGAACTCGCCAACCTGCTGGGAAGTATGAACGCCAATCAGCTCAGTCAAATCGAAATAATTACCAATCCGTCTGCCAAATACGACGCATCCGGAAACGGCGGCCTTATCAATATCAAAACGAAAAAGAATACGACGCGCGGATTTAACGGCAACATCGGCCTGAATTATGGTCAGGGAACCTATGCTAAATCCAACAATAGCCTTGTACTTAATTACAGGAACACCCGCTTCAACGCCTTTCTGAATTATAACTTTCTCTACTCAAAAAATTATATGGATGTTCTGGCTAACCGTAGTTTTCTTGACAACAATAACAATGCCTCCTACCTGCTCAATCAAAACACGCATAACATCGCCCTGGCAAAAAACAACAGCCTTAAACTAGGAATGGATTATTACATCGGCGAGGCCACCACAATCGGATTCGCGGCCTCCGGATTTCTCGCGCCACAGCATTTGACAAGTTTCACTACCAGCGATCTGGAGACGCCGGCAAAAGCGATTAGTTCAATCGTACAAACGAACCGGACGGTTGACAATACCTGGAAAAATGGTACCCTTAATGTAAATTTCCACAGCAGCTTCGACAGCAGCAAAAAAGACCTTTCCGGTAGTTTCGACTATTTAACATATAGTTTCGCAGGAGATCAATCGGTTACGGGCAGCAGTTTTGATGCCAACAACCAACTGCTTTCCACCTCTGCGCTGCTTAATCTGCTGCCATTAGATATCAGCATCTATTCAGGAAGGATGGATTATGCTGAAACGCTCCGGAGTGGAATAAAAATCGAAACCGGGGTCAAATCAAGTGTTGTCAATACTTCTAACGCCAGTTCCTACTACAATACGGAAGCGGGTGTGCAGCTGAAACTCGATTCCCTCAGCAGCCGCTTTACCTACTCAGAAAACATCAACGCGGCTTACCTGAATATATCGAAACGGATAGGTGCCATTACATTTCAGGCCGGCCTTAGGGCAGAAAACACCCATTACCATGGGTTAGAAAGATCCGATATCGGGGACTCTTCGTTCAGTCGAAGTTTTACCAACCTATTCCCTTCGGCCTCCTTCAGCTATGAGCTTAACGACGACCATGTGTTGGGAATCTCTGTAGGAAGACGTATCGACAGGCCGGCTTACCAGCAACTCAATCCATTCATCTCGATCATTGATAAATACATGCAATTGGCTGGTAATCCCTACCTGAAACCTCAATACAGCAATAGTATTGAATTGGCCCATTCCTGGAAGAATAAACTCACAACAACAGTAAATTACACCGTAGTGCATGATATCATGAGTGAAACACTTACCAGGAAGGACTCTGTGATCATACGAAACACCGGCAATATTGGCACGCGTACCAACATGGGCATTTCGGAAAGTGTTACCATTCCTTTCACCAAATGGTATACGGGTGTGTATTTCGTTAATGTTTATCAGAATATCTACCATGGTGCTATAGCGGGATATCCGCTGGATGCCAAACAACTGGCTGTTTCGCTTAACCTGTCGAACCAGTTTAGCTTTGCAAAAGGATGGGCTGCCGAACTATCTGGTACCTATACGAGCAGGACCCGGGATGAGGGACAGGCCATTGCCCTTCCCATCGGGAATGTATCGGCAGGATGCTCAAAAAATATTTTGAACAATAAAGCCAGCCTGAAATTCAATGTGCGTGATATTTTTTACACCAATGTGATTAGAGAAATTCAGAACTTCCAGAATGTTCAGTCAACCATTGAAAGATCGCGTGACTCCAGGGTGTTTAACATCTCCTTCACCTGGCGCTTTGGAGTTCAGCCAAAAATGAAAGCAACCCCGCAAACGGAAGAACAAAAACGAATTCAATTAAATTAGGTGGTATGAGTTTTCGGCTCAAAAGAGAAACCGGTGAAGTTCTGCTACACATCCTTGCCTGGGGAGTGATCTTTGCACTGCCCTATATCTTCAGCGGAGAGTTTTCCGGTCCAAAAAATCCGGACGAAGTTTTGTTTCAAAAGATCGACAGTATTACCAATGTTCTTTGGATGGGATTGTTCTATCTCAATGCGCTTGTACTGATGCCAAAGCTTTTTTACAGGAAGCATTATCTTAGGTTTTTTCTTACGCTTATTTCAGCATTTATAGTAATAATGCTGTTGCACGGTGCATTGTTTACGCCCCTGGCCCCTGGCCGCCGGTTCGGGCTGCTGCGGTCCTCTAAGTATAATATTATTCCTTTCCTGTTCACGGTTTTTGTAAGTATGATCTATACGATGGTAGCCGACAAAATAAAGTCCGACATGGCCTCCGCCCGCGCCAGGCAAGAGAGCCTGAAAACAGAACTATCATTCCTGCGATCGCAGGTGAGCCCCCATTTTCTTTTTAACGTACTAAATAATATGGCGGCGATGGCCAGGCTTCGAAGCCAGGAGCTTGAGCCCACGATTATGAAACTCTCGGCCATTATGCAGTATATGCTCTATGAAACCGACGACGAAAAAGTGGCGCTAAAAGGCGAGGTTGACTATTTAAGCGCTTATATTGACCTGCAGCGTCAGCGCTTCGGACCCGAACTGAAGCTGGATATTGTTTTCGATGTGGAAGAGGAATGGCAGTCTATTGAACCGATGTTACTCATCCCTTTTGTAGAAAATGCTTTCAAACATGGTGCTGGGCTCGATCACCCGGAGATCGCTATCCACTTAAGCGTGCGGCAAAGCAGGCTTTCGTTTGTTGTAAAAAATAAGTTTCAGAACAACCCAACGCGTTTGGATAAAAGTTCCGGCATCGGGCTGAGCAATCTGAAACGCAGGTTGGAACTGTTGCGACCTGCGCAACACCAATTGTCCATCAATAAAAAAGACGGGTATTTTATTGCTTCACTGAATATTCAATTAACA
This sequence comes from Bacteroidota bacterium, assembly GCA_028876035.1. Lineage (GTDB taxonomy): Bacteria > Bacteroidota > Bacteroidia > Chitinophagales > Chitinophagaceae > JACMLD01. The sequence goes on along the minus strand of JAGWTK010000052.1, from coordinate 2,383 downwards.
CTATGACCTGCATTACGATTGACGATGAGCCGCTGGCCCTCCAGCTATTGCAGGACAATATCTCCCGCATTCCTTACCTGCAACACCTGGGTGGATACAGAAATGCGCTTGAGGCACTCAAAGTGATGGCCGACACCCAGGTTGATCTCATATTCCTCGACATACAGATGCCGATGCTTACCGGACTCGAGTTCGTCAAAACACTCGATAAAAAGCCATTGATCATTCTGATAACAGCCTATAAACAGTATGCCCTTGAAGGTTACGACCTGGATATAACGGATTACCTGGTAAAACCCGTTGCTTTCGACCGATTATTGAGGGCTTGCAATCGTGCGAAGGAGCAATTTGACCTGCAACAGAATAAAAAAACAGAAGCAGGATCTGCAGAAAAGACCTATATGTTTTTAACAGCAGATTACAAACAGGTAAAAATATTATTTGCCGACATTACGTATATCGAAGGCTTACGGGATTATGTGAGGATTCATCTGAAGTTACCGGCCAGGCCACTCTTATTTCGTACAGGCTTGCGTTCTATTGAAATGAACCTGCCTGCGTCAAAGTTTATCCGGATTCACAAATCATATATCGTTGCCATCGAACATATCACTTCAGTAAACAAAACAAGCATTTTCCTGGGCGATTTGGAGTTACCCATCGGTGATACTTTCCGGCCGGCCGTTGGTAACCTCCTTGGAAAAAAAGACCTGTAATATTTACGCACTCTTACCTTCGCAAATCGGCGGGGATGCAATGACTAACCAGGAACCGATTCATTTCTTTTCAAATATGATTTTCCATGAAATCCTGCCTGTGGCCTGGGGCTGATAATGCAGCACCGCGTAGCCGTCTTTATCCAGAACCTGCATTTGCGTGGTACCTATCATCGCTTTTTGAATCGCATAGCCTTTGGGCAGATACAGATAGATCTCATACGGGTCGCTTTGCACTACTTTACTTTCCCCGCTCAGCACATTTTTTTTCCATAAGACATTTTCCAAATCAACCCCCCCCTGCGTCAGGTGCCTGTTGGTAGATAGGATCTGCGGATGATTGGTTGCTTCACGAATCGAATAAGTATGTATGGCATTGGGTGAAAGCGCGGAGGCTGAAAATGTTCTTTTTGCCCTCCCTATAAACTGCTTATTCCAGAATTCAAAAACGAGGTAGGTTTTATTACTGTCCAATCCCAGATCCGCAAATGCCACCGTTGTGTCGCCCATCGTTGTTTTCGTCCAGTTCATGCGGCTCAGCACATTCCAGTGTTCAAAAGATCGATTGATTTCGTTCAGCCACCAGGGACAAACATTACCGAACTGATCTGCATCAATGATGGTCGGATCGGTACCACTGCGAATGGTGCTTAGATCAAGTCCGGGCAATTGTTTTGATTTCACTTCGTCGTAATCGTACAATTGTCCGGGCACACTGAACAACACCGGCGACGAACGCTTCACTCCCTCAAGATTAGCGTCTTTGGCATACACCGCGGGCTTATCACTCAGCATGAGCATGCAACCGGCAATAGATGCCAGGGCAGGACGCAGTTTTGTTTCCTGCAATTCCGAGGTGGTAGCCATCACTTCTTTCACATCACCGGTTGTTGCGGGTTTATAATCGGGCAGGATATCACAATGATCCGGATCGTTGATCCAAACGATGCCGTTCCAGGAATTGTATTGTTGCATGGTTACCGGGCCATACCCATCGCCTCCGATCCTGCAGGCATCTGCCAGCCCTACCGATTGAGGCAATACTCCCCAACAGGATAAAATAAAAGTCTTCGGGCCCAGCTCTTCCCGCGCGATACCGAGATAACGCCGGAAAACATCGTCTGGTGAATAACCTTTGTTCCTGAAAAAATCGAGGTTATTATTCATGTTGTCAAAAACATAGTGCCGCAACTGATCAATTTTGAGGTATTGCATGCCGGCTTGTTTCCAGCCGCGGAACGAGGGCCGAATCAAAGCGGCTGCCGCCTCCTGGTTGTTTGCATTGATGGCATAACTCACCCAATGCGCCAGCGAAGCATGCCCCGTACTATCTTGAATAAACCAGTGGGGATGTTTTTCGACTGAATCAGTAGCTGTATAGAAACAACCCATCCATACACCCGGTGTAAATCCGGCTTGACGTACAGTGCGAACATATCCGTCCAACCCACCCGGAAACAATTCTTTCTTCCAATGCAGCCAGGTACCGGGTCCGGTTGCATAATAACCATGCGGTGTTTCTTTTGGGGCACGCTGCCCTGCATCATCACCGCCCTGGTAGCCGTCGTCAATCTGAATGTACCGGTAGCCATAATCTGCCAAATGCTTTTCCTTCCATACATCCAGCAGTTCATTCAGGTTTTGCTCATTGAATTTTCTGAAATAAG
>JAGWTK010000519.1 GCA_028876035.1 Bacteroidota bacterium | reverse complement strand
AGTTGATTTTGAAGGATTCTGCAAACTTAATTTCCGGTAGACATCTGCAGCTTTTTCTGTGAGTCCCTGTTTCTCAAATACTTCCGCCATGGCCTCGGTAATTACTTCCTTTGTTTCCAGGGAATGCACCGCATCCGCAGTCACCCGCGAATCTTCTTTTTCGGTAAGCATTTTATCGATAGAAGCCTGGGGCAAACGTTTCATCGTCTTCAACCATTCGGTAAAGCTGCGCAACTGTTTGCCGAAATTGTCTTTTGGTTCGGCGGACTCTGCTTTTGAAAGGCTGATGCCCTGGCTCGCAAAATAATCAACGGTGTGATAGGGCTCAAACAGCAAATCGTCTTTGGCGGCCGGAACTTCCAGTATGGTTCTGAGAAGCGGCTTGTCATTGACCGGCAATTCCTGCGGTTGATCGGTGGCATCTGGTTCCGTAGCATCGGGATCCGTATCATCGGGTTGGACGGTTGTCACTGCCGCTTGATCTTGCGCTGGTTTCGCATCAAACACTTCTTCCGCTATGCTGATGGCCGACAGGTATGCTGCGGGTGTTTCGTCCACCACGGGCTCCTGCGAAACTGCTACGGTGTCAACAACCTCATGCGTGTCATCCGAAGCTGCAGTTCCTGATATTTCCTCAACAGGCTGCGGCGTTATCGCCGGCTGTTCACCAGCGTCAACTACACCTGGCGGGATTGTTTCTTTTATCGCTTCTTCCAAATCCGGCATCCGGGTTTCGTTGTTTGCCAACCCGGTGGAAGGTGATTCAGTTATCGGCTCAGCCGGTGCTTTTTGTACAGATTCAATAAACGGCGGATGGTCCAGGACTTCGGGTTCCTGCACCTGGTCCGGACTCAGCAAATATTGCAGCCAAAGCGGGTTATTGAAATAGAGTGCTGTTTTCTGTAATTGTTGATCGAACCGGCTGTGCCGACTGTCCTGCATTTTGCGCAACAAGAGAAAATGGGCCGCAGCAAACGCAGGATGCCGCTGCGTCATCCGTTCAAGTTCATCAACGGTAACGGACTGCAGCGAGGGCTGGTGAAAGATATGCTGAACGATATTATCGAAAGGCGCCGGCATCAGAGGGCAATATAGGTTCAAATTACCAGTTAGAAAAAAGGCGGTTGAAGATTTCGTCGCTCATGTTTTTCAGGATGGTTTCCTTGAGCTGCTGTTCTGCCTGCTGGATACTCGCATTGGCATCGAAATCAAAACTACGACTCACATCTTCTTCTTTGCTGCGCTTGTCGTCGATGCGATCAATCAATTGAATATGTACCGTTACTGTCAGCCGGTTGGTGGCGGGCGCATTGCCCGATATGGCAGAGGTAGTGAAGGAATAATCTTTGATGTACCCGCTGATGTCCATATCAGCGTTATCGCCCTGGATCAGCGTTCGGTTGGTTTGGCTGTTTACTTTTTGACGCAACCTATCCGTAAGCTGCGGACTCAGTTCCGGATTAACGTACCGCGCCTTGTTCTCGATAAACTGGATGCGGATCGTTTTTATTTCCTTCGGAATGGAAGATTCGCGAAGGGTATAATGCAGGCAACCTGTACTGCAGCAGAGGCAGATGGCAGCAATGATAACTGATACCAACCGGAACATTGTTCTCATGGATTTCACGTAATTTAAAAACCCTGTGGTTATTCCTCGATGTCGTATTCTTTTAATTTCCGGTAGAGCGTGCGTTCGCTGATTCCCAGATCCATCGATGCATCTTTCCGCTTTCCCCGGTGTTTCTTCAGCGCTTTTATGATCAATTCCTTTTCCTTGTCCATTATGTTGAGCGACTCTTCCACTTCTTCATGACTGTGGATATCGTCATTGCTCACAATCACGGGTTGTCCGTTCGTGGTTTGTACCGGCTGCACAAACGCAGGTGTAATAACCTGTGCGGGTAATTCGTTCACGGCAGGGTAGTGGTCGTGCAGCAATGACTCATGGGCAAATTTTGCTGCGGTGGCGGCGTTGGCCGGATTTTGAAGGATGTCGAGGAACATTCTTTTGAGTTCCGTTACATCTTTCTTCATATCGAAAAACAGTTTGTACAACATTTCCCTCTCGTTCGCAAAATCCGATGTTCCCGATACAGATTTACCGGGCACCAGGGCAGGCAAACGATTGCCATTGTTTGAATGATCCGGTAAAAACCGCTGCAGCGCTACCGCGTTCACGAGCTTTTCTTCCGACAAAACCGATAACTGCTCTGCAATATTCTTCAGCTCGCGCACATTGCCCGGCCATGGATAGTTTATTAACAGATTTTTCGCTTCCTCATCCAGCTGTACCGGTGTCGTTTTGTAACGTTCTGCAAAATCAACCACGAATTTCCGGAACAGGAACATAATGTCTTCCTTCCGGTCGCGCAAAGCAGGTACGCGTATGGGAACGGTGTTCAGGCGATAGTACAAGTCTTCCCTGAATTTTCCTTTTTGGGTGAACTCAAGCAGATCTTTATTGGTAGCTGCAATCACCCGCACATCGGTCTTCTGTACTTTACTGGAGCCCACACGGATAAACTCGCCACTCTCCAATACGCGCAGCAAACGCGCCTGCGTACCTACCGGCATCTCCCCGATTTCATCGAGGAAGATGGTACCGCCATTCACCGTTTCGAAATAACCCTTGCGACTATCAACTGCACCGGTAAAAGAACCTTTTTCATGACCGAATAGTTCCGAATCGATGGTACCCTCCGGGATTGCGCCGCAGTTCACCGCAATAAACGGATTGTGCTTCCGTGCAGATAGCGCATGGATGATTTGTGAGAAGGACTCTTTACCCACGCCGCTTTCACCATTTATCAACACGCTCAAATCGGTGTTGGCCACCTGTGCCGCCACATTCAATGCATAGTTGAGCGCGGGTGAGTTACCGATAATACCAAACCTGTTTTTTAAAGACTGAAGATCCATGTTTGTTTGTTCGTTTAAGCCTGTCCGTTACTAACAATACTGCCAATCAATGTGCCGGCAGTACATTCTTCTACCTTTACATATACGTAATCGCCCCGCCGGATGCCATCCATATTTTT
>JAGWTK010000518.1 GCA_028876035.1 Bacteroidota bacterium | reverse complement strand
AAAAACGTGGGTACATCTTTTACGCCGCGGTCAAGTCCATTTTTCAGATCACCTTGCACCTGCCAGCCGTACTGGGCATTTACCAGGTCATCGAGAAAATGCTTGTTGCTCACACCGGCTTCCTTGGAATGCAGTTTCAAACTCGTTGTACCCAGGTTACGACGGTTGGCAAAAAGTATATTGTGCATTTCCCAAAACTTGCCTTCCTGCGCGGTTGCAACTGCAGCCTCGGCAGCCTTGAGGGCGCGCTGGTGAATCCGGGTCATCGGAAAATGCCGGAAATTGAATTTTATCTTGCCTTCGTAGGTATCGAGTAGTTGTTTAACGACTTCATTCGCTTTCGCGCAAGCATCACTTTCATAATCGCCAAATTCCATCAGGGTCACCTGCGCTTCTGGATTCCCAACAAAAACGTCTTTCGGCTCAATGATTTCAACCACTTCTTTTTTAAATGCCATAGCTAATTCCTTTTGTTCTCTGTTCCATGTCTGACGGTCTGGACGAAACCCTGTAAACAGATGATTATTAACCAATTAAAATTCCTTTGGTAGATACGGGTTCCTTGAATCGAATGAAGATAATATTTTTTTCCATTTCCGCGGCTCAAAAAACTACCAAACGGTAGTTTTCCGATGAGCTGGCTGGAAAATTACGCCGTCGTCCTTTACGCTGTTTTAGGCTGCGCCATTTCGTTCCTGAAAACCACTGTATTATCAAAAACATCTACCAGCACCGGTTTGTTCTTTTCAATATCGCCCGACAGTATTTTTTTGCTCAACTTGTTCACAATCTCCTTTTGAATCAAGCGCTTCAGCGGACGAGCTCCATACTGGAGGTCGTACCCATTCTCGGCTAAAAACTCGAGCGCATAGTCGCTGAACTGTAGGTTGATACCATTTTCAGCCACCAGTTTTTCCAGGTTTTTAAGCTGGATATTGATAATGCCTTTGATTTCTTTCCTGAGTAAGGGATGGAACATAATGATCTCATCCACCCGGTTCAGAAATTCCGGACGAATGGTTTCCCGCAACAGGTTCATCACATCCAGTTTCGCTTTTTCGGCTGCTTCTTCAATATTCTTCTCGGTCACTTTTTCAAACGCATCGTGGATCAGGTGGCTGCCAATATTCGAGGTCATGATGATGATCGTATTCTTGAAATTCACCACCCTCCCCTTGTTATCGGTAAGCCTTCCATCGTCGAGCACCTGCAGCAATACATTCCAAACATCGGGGTGTGCTTTCTCAATCTCGTCGAGCAATACCACGCTATACGGTTTGCGGCGCACAGCTTCCGTCAGTTGTCCGCCTTCATCATAGCCAACATAACCCGGAGGCGCGCCTACTAACCTGGACACGGTATGCTTTTCCTGGTACTCACTCATATCAATCCTTGTCATCATGCTTTCATCATCGAACAGGTATTCTGCCAATGCCTTTGCCAGCTCTGTCTTACCCACACCCGTGGTTCCCAGGAAAATGAATGAACCAATAGGCTTTTTCGGATCCTGCAGGCCCGCCCTGCTGCGACGAATCGCGTCGGATACGGCGGTGATCGCTTCTTCCTGCCCCACCACCCGTTCGTGCAGGTGTTCTTCCAGGTGCAGGAGTTTTTCCCGCTCTCCCTGCATCATCCGCGCTACCGGGATGCCGGTTGCCTTCGCAACATTTTCAGCAATATCTTCTGCGTCTACCTCTTCTTTGAGCAATCGCTTTTCGCTCAGCGCTCCCAATTGCTCACTGGTTTTCCGGATCAGTTCCTCCTGCTCTTTTATTTTGCCATACCGTATCTCGGCCACTTTTCCATAATCACCTTCCCGCTCTGCTTTTTCGGCTTCGAGCTTGTATTGTTCAATAGAGGCTTTTGCATTCTGTACTTTCTCAACAATCTCTTTCTCTTCTTTCCATTTCGCCCGGAAAGTATCCCTGGCAACGGACAGGTTCGCAATCTCCGTATTCAATTCTTTCAATTGTTCCGGATTGTTTTCCCGTTTGATGGCTTCACGCTCGATTTCGAGTTGGCGTATCTGCCGCTCGAGCTTATCCAGTTCCTCCGGCATGGAGTTCATTTCCATTCTCAGCTTGGCAGCACTTTCATCAATCAGGTCGATGGCTTTATCGGGCAGAAAACGATCGGTGATATACCGGTTCGATAATTCTACCGCGGCAATAATGGCTTCATCTTTTATCCGCACATGGTGGTGCGTTTCATACCGGTCTTTCAAACCACGAAGAATAGAGATGGCATCTTCTACGGAAGGCTCATCGATCATCACTTTCTGAAAGCGTCTTTCGAGTGCCTTGTCCTTTTCAAAAAATTTCTGGTATTCATTCAAGGTAGTCGCACCAATTGCCCGCAGCTCGCCCCGGGCGAGTGCCGGCTTCAAAATATTGGCGGCATCCATGGCACCCTCTCCCCCGCCGGCACCTACCAGCGTGTGTATTTCATCGATAAACAAAACGATCTCCCCTTCACTGCTGGCCACTTCCTTTACGACCCCTTTCAGTCTTTCTTCAAACTCTCCCTTGTATTTGGCACCCGCGATCAACTGGCCCATATCAAGCGCATAGATTGTTTTTGATTTGAGGTTGTCAGGTACATCGCCGTTCACCACCCGCATCGCAAGGCCTTCCGCAATGGCTGTTTTACCTACACCAGGTTCACCCACCAGGATCGGATTGTTCTTACTGCGGCGGGAAAGAATGTGTAAGGTTCTGCGGATTTCTTCATCACGGCCAATGACCGGATCAAGTTTCCCGTTACGCGCCATTTCGTTCAAATTCTTTGCATACTTGTTCAGCGCATTGAACTGCGTTTCGTGGGTCTGCGATTTTACTGTGTCTCCTTTGCGCAAATCTTTAATGGCGGTGACCAGCCCCTTTTCGGTAAGACCAGCATCCTTCAATATTTTGGCCGTGTTATCACTGCCACCTAAGATGGCCAGCAACAGGTGTTCAACACTCACGAATTCGTCGCCGAATTGCTTCAGGGTTCCGGGGGCACGCAACAGCACATTGTTTGCTTCTCGCCCCATCGACT
>JAGWTK010000051.1 GCA_028876035.1 Bacteroidota bacterium | reverse complement strand
AGTTGATTTCAGGCCCGCTGAAAAGAAGCCGGATTAATTACGAAAGGTGGGACACCAGGCTTGTTTGCGGTTACCCTGGTACTGGCTATAGTCGCCCTGGTTCACAATGGCGAACTCTATTGCGCCACGGGTATTGTTGTAATTCGCGAGTGTAGAAACGGTAACGTCATAGGTAAAAACCATCCGGAGCATCTTCCATTGAAAACCCAGCATGGGTATAACGGCATCACCTGACCGGTAATACACCCCGCCCATTACCTGCACCTCCCCGTCACCACTCAGGTTGTAATTTGCGTTCAGTCCGCCTACCAGTTCCTGCGCGCCTGCCTGGTTCGTATAATAAGCCATTGGATTCACGATAACCATGTCATTCACTTTGAAACTACCATTGAGAAACCCGATATAGCGCGGAGCAATGCGGTTATCGTATCCGGCTACAGGTTCAAAGAAAGTTTCTTTGGGTCGATTCAAATGGTGTACTGAAAATCCCCCGTTCACATAAATTTTGTCAGTCGGAAAATAAGCATAGTTGAGTCCCGCCTGCATATCGAAATAGCTTACTGAACTGGCGTTGAACGCAACCGTACTCGGAACACCTGCATCAAAAAAACCAGTTGCCTTATTAAACTGATCAGGAAATTTCAACTGGGTTGGATCAATCCGCTTATTGGACCAGCCAAGGTTGAAACCTGCTGTAATCAAACTACCCAAACCTACTTGCTGGTGGTAAGCAACAGAACCATAAATTTTTGTAGAGGTCAGGTTTCCGCTTCCGGCAACATCCCGCAGGATAACGCCTCCAACCCCCAGCCAGCCATTGTCGAACCGGTCGCGCATGACCTGGGCATCGCCCCAAATACTCATTGTTTTATATGGAATCGACATCACATTCACCCACTGACTGCGATAGTTTGCTCCAATGCGGTAATCTGCATCCGGTATAAACCCTGTATTGGCCGGATTGGTGGTGAGCGGCGAATTAAAAAACTGGGAAAAATGAAGGTCCTGCGCATCGAGCGAACCCAATGCCACCACACTCAGCATAGCTGTCATCCACCAGGAAGCCAGGTATCGCCTTGCAGTGCCCGAACGGGCCCGGTTGTTCATTGAACGCATATCGTTTCGCATGTTCAGCATTACCTTAATAACGTAATATCGCCCTTTCTGGTTGTACGTGTACCATCGGTGAATTCAACTTCCAGGGTGTAAGCGTACACGTCCATCGGCTGAATAACACCTTTATATTTTCCATCCCAGCCCAACCGCTGGCTATTGCTTTCAAAAACCAGGTTACCAAACCTGTTATAAATTCTCCAGCGCATACGGCCAATAGCAAAGCCGCGCACATACACAATACTATTCTCGCCGTTTGTACCGGGCGTGAAGGCATTGGGCACATCCAGGCGTGGCGTTACTACTGCCACCACCAAAGCTCTTGCGGTATCCGGACAACCAGCCGCTGAGTATGCAATCAATAAAACATTGTAACTGCCGGTGGCATTGTACTGGTGATCTACCGGCAATCGGCTCGAAGTAAGCAATGAATCGCCATCGCCAAATAACCATTTAAACCGAACCGCATCTGCTGACGAAGTATTGGTAAATGTTGCCGGTGTATTATCTTTTGGCGTAGCGGGTGAAACCGTAAAGGCGGCCGTAGGCTTCTGGTTGAGCACAATGGTGAAGCTGGTAGAATCTATTTTATTGCAGGTGGAAGTATCGGTAGCCACCAGCTTAACGACGATGGTACCGGGACTTGTATAGTCGTGCGTTACCGTCGGATTGTTATCTTTCACCACCGTACCATCGCCAAAATCCCAAACAAAATCGGTTCCCGCGAGTGAGGTATTATCGAACACTGCCTTGTAGGGAACACAGCCTGCGGGTGGTGTTTCGAAGCGCGCCTGTACAAGTGGCGCGACACGCAACGTAATTGTTGTTGAATCGGGTGCGTTACAGTAGTTCGTATCAGGCAAACTCAATGTCACCTTATAAGTACCGGGAGCAACATAATTGTGCGTAACTGCAGAAGGTCCGGAACTAACCCTTGGCGTACCATCTCCAAAATCCCAAACAAAAGACTGGTTTCCGAATGGCTTCGCAGTGGGCGAAAGTGTAGAAGTATTCGTGAACTGGTAAGAGAGCGATTCGCAAGGCAGGAGTTTTGCTGCGGTAAAGCTTGGGAACGCCTGGTTATTGCTTACCCGGATGGTCGTATAAGCCGTGTCGCGGATATTGCAGGAATTAGAGTCAATCGCCACGAGCATCACCCTATAATTACCAATTGCATTATACGTGTGCTGCACATCAAAATTCGTAGTTGCCAGTTTCGGAGAACCGTCACCGAAATCCCATTCATAACTGATCGCCGTCCGAACCGTATCTTTAAACTCCACTGTGAGTGGCACACAGCCCGCCGTATCCAGTACATTGTTGATGTACGCACGCAGTCCAGCCGCAACACCGGAAAAATTAAATGCAATCTTTACAACGCCCAGGTTGCAACCATTGTCACCTGTTCCATTAACCGGACCAACTACGCCTGGTGTAATCGGATAACCCGGGTTGGGTGATTGTCCGCCCCCTCTTCCACCGCAATTCGCACAGATCGCCTGGTAGATGACACCTTGCTGATCATAACGACTCGTTCCGCCATCCACGTGTTCGCCAAAACCATTTGGACCGATACCGCCTTGTCCAAAAAAAGTTCCATATAAAAGTCCGGCTGCATTTTTCCGGATAACGATAAAGTAAAAATCACGGTTATCGGTAATCGATTTGATGGCCCCGGGCGTGATGGGCATGCCGGTGACACCCGCTTGTCCGAACACATCTTCTCCTTCGGGGAACGGGTTACCGCCCCAACCAGATACATACACATTTTCACACCTGTCTACCAGGAATGCAACCGGCGAAATGTTCGGATTGGGCGAGCCTGCATTGCCCGAACCAAAAACGGTTGAATAGACGAAGCCAGATAAGTCTGGCTTAAGTTTCGAAATGAACTGCCTGGAGTTAGGAATATTATAAGGGGCGTTTTGAATGGGCCAGTTCCCTTCTGAAATACCCATCACATATGGGAAGCCAAGCTTATCGAACTTTAACCCGTAAATGGCATCATAACTGCCGGTACCAAGAAAAGTCGACCGGATAATGCCGGCACCTGAACTGGAAATCTCGGCTACAAACCCATCTGCCTGCTGCCCATTTATCGCTGGTTGGATGGTTCCCCCTTTCGGACCCGGAAAATCACCGCTGAAAGTGGGACCGGCTACGTATAAGTTTCCGGTGATCGGGCTTATATCCATTACAAAAGCGCCATCATCTGCAGATCCTCCAAGATAGCTGGAGAAAATGATGTTATTGCAGCTGGGATCGATTTTAAGAATAACCCCATCCTGCTTTCCCGCGAGGTTAGCCTGGAAAGGATTCACGGTCGGAAAATTATCACTCTGACTTTGTGAAGCCACATAAATATTTGAAGCGGCATCCAGGATTACCTCGCCTCTTGAATCATCACCATAAAATCGCAACGTGCTTACGCGGCGTGTGGGCACTACACTACGCTGGTCTTCGATATTAACTGCATCATTCGCCTTGCCCCCAATGCGCATTGCTCCACTAAACGCTGTCCCGGTCGGGTTTAATCGAAGTACAAAAAGATCGGATCCACCACCGACACCGATTAGTTTGCCGGGAAAATTGGTTGAATAAGTACGACCCATCATCACCAGATTCCCTTTTGAATCCGAGATCATGCTCAATGGAAAATCGTTCGCAGCACCCCCAATATACGTACTGTAAATCCTGGAACTACCATCGCTGCTAAAGCGGGTAAGGCCTATATCCCATTTATCACCACCGGGATTTTGTTGCACTGCTCCGGCAGTAATCGGGTATCCATTTTGTGTAACGATGCCTCCACCAAAAAGACTGCCATCGGGTCCCGGCGTTGCAGTAAAGCCCCAATTATCCGACCGGCTTCCGCTAAAGCTCGAAAAGATCAAAGTTGGATCAATAACCAAAACCGACTCTTTATCATAACCCCGCAGTTTAAAACCCACGGTATTCCCGCCAGTGATTTCGTATTTACAGGCGACTTTTGTTTTCCCACTGGTTTTGTCGAATTGATAGCTGTACGGTTCAAGTTCCTTTACAGTCCCGGCTGATGTTTTAACAAAGAGCAGGTTACTTTGCGTAAACAACTTATCTGCCCCTTCATACCGCATTTTCACCTGCGAAGGATCTGCCCCGGGGTTAACAATGATATCATATTTGAGCGTGCCGTTTTCGGAGTAGTAGCGAACATCGATGCCCGGGTATACATTCCGGTAAAGAATCGTGCGGTACAAACGGCAACCTCTTGCCCATTTGGTGGAATCATCCCCGATAAAATAATTATTATACGAATCCTGCTTTTTGTCGGCCACGATCTCGGCATCCGCAGATGCACCCTCAAACCGTACGCGGTAAGCATGCGCCCGCACCTGGATATTCGCTAATGCAGATGTGCCCTGTATTGCGCGTGCAGTATTATTGGCATCACCCGAACTACCCTGGCCACCGCCAGATGGACCAGGTGTTGCATGGACAGCACCATGAGCTGCGTTGTGCAAGCGTTGCAGGTCATCTACGTTTTTCACCAGCACGGTAAAGCCATTTTTCTCAAGAAAAAATGCCCCTGTCCCGATGTCGCCCATGAATTTTACTCGGCTGTCCCATTGCCCTTTGTTTTCAACAAAGTCAAAATTGATCGACTGGGCCGTCAACTGAATACTCAAAAAACAGGAAAGGAAGAGAAATATAGGTTGTAGCGTCTTCAATGCTTATCCAATTTACCGCTTTTAGAACGTCTTTTGTTCTTAAATCTTGTTTAAACTTGAAAACTACCAATGCGTAAGAATCAAAGGGTTCAGTAGTTTTTCCCGGACTTTTCCGGGGTATTTTACGATATTTTACTCCAGATGGTTTTGCCCTTTTTTGACTGCAAAAACGTGCCCAGCGGTGCATTTTCAGGAGCGGTCAGGTCGGGATCCAGGGCGAGCAATTCAGCAGCCATTTGCTTAGACAATTGTAATAACTCGCGGTCAGACACGATACTGGCCAGTTTAAAATTGAGCGCGCCGCTTTGCCGGGTACCTTCGATCTCGCCCGGGCCACGCAACTCCAGATCCTTTTCGGCAATGATAAAACCATCATTCGTGGCGCACATTACCTTAATACGTTCCTGCGCGTCTTTGGTTGGTTTTAAGCCTGTTAACAGTATGCAAAAGCTCTGTTCTGCCCCCCGGCCTACCCTTCCGCGGAGCTGGTGCAACTGCGAAAGCCCGAATTTTTCGGCACTTTCGATCACCATCACGCTGGCATTGGGAACGTTGACACCCACCTCAATTACGGTGGTTGAGACCATGATCTGCGTGTCGCCTTTCACAAAGCGCTGCATATTGGTTTCTTTGACATCCGCTTTTTGCTGTCCGTGGACCATACTAATCCAATACCGGGGCTCCGGGAAAAATGCTTTTACGTTTTCGTAACCACGCATCAGGTTTTCAAGGTCCAGCTTTTCTGATTCTTCAATAAGCGGAAAAATAAAATAGGCCTGTCGTCCTTTAGCAATTTCCGACTTCACGAATTCGAGCACCCGGGTTCGATCGTATTCGTATCGGTGCGCCGTTGAGATGGGCTTTCTGCCTGGCGGCAATTCATCAATGACGCTGTAATCAAGATCGCCGTATGCCGTCATCGCCAAAGTTCTTGGGATGGGTGTTGCCGTCATCACCAGTATATGCGGTGGTACAACTGCTTTTTTCCACATCCGCGCGCGTTGCTCCACCCCAAAACGATGCTGCTCGTCTACAATAACCAGGCCGAGCCGGTGAAATTGAACAGGGTCCTCAATCACTGCGTGTGTGCCTACCAGTAAGTGCAGGCTCCCACTGGCCAAATCAGCTAATAAAGAAGTTCGGACAGACTTCTTTGTTGAGCCCGTCAAAAGCTCCACGCGTATGGGCATGTCTTTTAGCAAATCGCGGAGACTATTGAAGTGTTGTGTTGCAAGAATCTCGGTGGGTGCCATCAGGCAGGACTGATACCCGTTATCTGCGGCCAGTAACATGCACAGCAGGGCCACAATGGTTTTTCCGCTTCCCACATCTCCCTGTAACAATCGATTCATCTGGCGCCCATGCGCAGTGTCCTGGCGTATTTCACGAATTACCCGCTTCTGCGCATTCGTTAATTGAAACGGAAGATGTTGTTGATAGAAAGTATTAAAATATTCACCCACCTGGGCAAATGTTACGCCTTGTGAATACCGATGCCGTTGTGCTTTCACGAGATCCAGCCGAACCTGGGTAACAAACAATTCTTCAAATTTCAGGCGCTGCAGTGCTTTTTGGTAGTCGGCTGTGGTTTCCGGAAAATGCAATTGCCGGAATGCGGTATACCTGGGTAGCAAACGAAGCCGTTGCAAAACTGCTGTGGGCAGATTTTCAGGAAGATCTTTTTCACTCAGCAACGTAAACAGCAATTGGGTAAGTTTACCAATTTGCCTTGCGCCCAATTGTTTCGCTTTGAGTTTTTCAGTGGTGGGATAGACGGGCTCGAGGAATGCTTTGCCGGCACTCTTTTCAGGTGTGAACGCTTCCAGTTCGGGATGGGTAATTTGAGGTGATCCCAGGAAAAAACCCAGTTTGCCAAATACCAGGTAATCGTTACCAGTCACAAGCGTTTTTTGTACCCAATGAATGCCCTGGAACCAGGTGAGTTCTATCACGCCGGTTTGGTCACGCAATTTCGCGACCAATCGCTTCGATCTTTTCTCACCCACTATTTCCGCAGAAAGCAATCTCCCGGCTACCTGTACGAATTCCATTTGCGGTGTTATTTCGCGTATCGGCGTGATGGTCGTACGGTCTATATGGCGGAAAGGGAAATGTTCCAGCAGGTCGCCAAATGTATGAATGCCCAGCTCCTTGCGCAGCAGATCGCCACGAAGCGGGCCTACGCCTTTCAGGTATTCAATTGGACTTGCCAGTATCGATGCAGTAGAACTGATGCAATTAAATTTCGCACAAAAATAAGGGCTTGCAAGTGTAAGAGCCGGGTTTGATCGCTTTACAATATCAACTTATACGCTTAGTTTTGAGGCCTAACCCCGGCGAGAATCATGCGACCTGTACAGCTACCTGATTTTATTTCTGCGCACTATCAACCAAATGAAGTAATACAGCGCAACATCAGTCAAATCCGGCAAAAAATAGCTGCACTCGAAAGAGGTATGCCGGAAGTGAGTGTAGTTATGCCCGCTTATAACGAAGAAGATTCTATCCTGAAAACATTGTCTTGCCTGGCAGCCACTACCACCCCGCGCTCAGTAGAAATCATCGTGGTGAACAACAATTCCCGCGATAATACCGAATCAATCGTAGAAAGCACCGGCGCCCGCTGTATACGGGAAACCAAACAGGGAATTACGCCGGCACGCAACGCCGGACTGGCAGCCGCCCGGGGAAAGTATATTCTCAATGCAGATGCAGATACGATATATCCGCCTGACTGGATAGAGCAAATGGTAAAGCCGCTCGACGATAATGCGGTAAGCTGTGTGTACGGTCGCTTCTCCTTTATCCCTACTGCCGGCACACCCCGTTGGGTTTATTTTTTCTACGAATACATGGCCGATATGGTGCGGCTGGTCAATAAAAAGTTTAAAGAGGAAGCCGTGAACGTCTATGGATTCAATTCCGGCTTCCGTCGCGAACAGGGAATTGCCGTCGACGGATTTGATCATCCACCCGCCACCAATGAGGATGGTTGGCTCGCCGTAAAACTGCGCGACAAAGGCTTTGGGAAACTGTACTATGTGACCCACCCTGCAGCGCTTGTCTGGACTACCGATCGCCGTATCCAAACCGATGGTGGCCTTTGGCAGGGATTTGCAAAACGGGTGAAGCGCGTTCTTGCCAATAAGGGTAATGAGTACCGATACTAGGATAGCTGTTGGCTTTTTGCTATTAACTGTTACTTGCCGATCACGGCAAAATCCAACAGCTAATTGCTAACAGCTAAAACCTATGTCCGCTTCCGCACATACACTTCAACCCATGCCTGCACCGTAGGCTTGCGCGGCGCCGCAAAAACATCCACCCGATTATAATATTTCATCAAACTGTCGCGCACCTGGAATGGATAGAAATTATTCAGGAAAGGCATGTATTCAAATATGACTACATCATAATAACTGTTCTTTATCCGGTCGCAGAACATATCGGTTTGCTGCTGGAACATCCCCACGCCTTTATGAAACCAAAGCGGGTATTCGGGGCTTTGCTCGAGATTGTAATGCATCGCATAGGCCAACGGAGTGAGCTCGCTCATGTTCAAAATCTTCGGATGGGGATTGTTTTTCACTTCTTCCATCTTCATGAGTCTTTCAATCCCATCGATCGTAGGTCCCGGCAATAACATCTTCTTAAAAACAGGAATTGAAGGCACTCTCCAATTACTCATCGGCACGTCTGAGCTGTCCGGTTTTTGAATCAAATACGTCTTCTTGTTCACCACACCATCTGTGCTGGCCAGCGGCGCAGGTTCCTTCACCACATACTTCGATATATATTTCCAGTAAACATTGCTCCACCATAACATAATACCGGCTCCGGCCACAACGATGATTCGTATGCTGTCGAAGCGTATCGGCAGGTACAAGGCGAGTAAAGAAAAAATAAAAGCAAACGCGAAACTGTGAAAAAAAATATTATTGTCGGCAGGTATATAGCTGGTCGTCTGGAAGATGGCTGCTTCGGTTAGTATGCCGAGCGTAAGCAGCGTAAAAATCATATCCCGCCTGTTTTCAAAAAAATGCCGGAACGACTTAACTGAAGCCAGCAGCAACAATGCAATGATCAAAATATAAAATCGAATCCAGGCCGACTCATTGAAGAAATCTTCTGCGATGTCTGCAACAGAAATACGTGAAATATGAGGAGGCTGCCCGTGGTTGAACCAGTAGCCAAACTTGTATTTCAGGAAGGGTGCAATCATCAAAAAACCGGTCACCAGAAATGCCCCTACAAATATCAGCGGCTGCTTCCAGCTTTTTTCACTCCACGCATTATATAAAACCAGCGCCAGGCAAATCATAAATGCCATACCACCGCCGTCCTGCTTGGTAAAAAAAGAGAAGAAAACAAACACGCTGCTCAGCACCAGCCACCAATACCGATATCGCACAGACACCGGGAATAAAAATTTCATCAGCATAGCCAACGCAACCAATTCATACACGATTACAGTATGGTTGTACCATGGCCAGTAGTTGAGAAACGAGTAAGACATGATAAACAGCAGCACACTCAAAAACCGCACGCCCGGGTTTACGGAAAGACTTTTCATAATAGAGCGAAAAGACAATCCGGCTACAATGTTTAAAAAAACCTGTGCCTTAACAAGCGTGATCATGTAAGGACCAAAAATCTTGAAGAAAACAGCGGGCACAACCCAATACATATAGCCCAGCGGGATACCAAAATCTTTATAGGGTAACTGCCCCAGGTAAAGCCGGTAAGCACCTTCCCAGGAAAGAAAAATATTTATGCGGTAAGGAAATGTTCCAAACAAAGGAAATAGTGCGATAAGTACAATCAGCAGGATTTCGCCGGCAGCCAGTGTCTTCTTCATGCAGTGTAATTTCGGTTCTAAAATAGCAAACGACCTGCACCCGGCAAAGAACTGTTGCAAGGCTGGGGTTAATAGGCTATCTTGCCGGCCAGGTAACCAGGCAAACTATCCGATGAATGCATACATCAAACTCCTCCGTCCAAAAGATTGGGCAAAAAACATGTTCCTGTTTTTGCCGGTGTTTTTTGGCGGACACCTGTTTGAAATTCCCAGGCTTGAGCATCTCTTCGAAGCTTTCTTTGCATTCTGCTTTGTAGCGAGCACAGTCTATATCATTAATGACTACCGCGACAGGGAAGACGACCGTAAACATCCAAAGAAAAAGAATCGACCCATTGCATCCGGCGCTGTTAAACCCGATGTGGCACTGGTAATCGCGGCTGTATTACTCGTTGCCGGGGCAATACTTTCCGTAATGGCCGACGCAAAACTTCGTTTTTCAGCCATCCTCGGGTTTTACTTTCTGATGAATATGGGATATTCACTGGGCCTGAAGAATGTGCCGATCCTTGATATTATTATTGTCGCCATTGGCTTTTCGCTGCGTGTCAAGGCAGGCGGCATTGTTGCGAGTACCAGTGTTTCCGTCTGGCTCAACCTGATGATCTTCCTGTTGTCTTTGCTCATGGCCATCGCAAAAAGACGAGACGATATCATTCTCAAACAGGAGACCGGTATCGATATGCGCAAAGCCGTGAAAGGCTACAATGTTGAATTTCTCAATATCATGCTGGCAATGTTTAGCGGCATCATTATTATGACGTACACCATGTACTGCGTCTCGCCGGTTACCGTTAACTACCTTGGGACCTACCATTTGTATTACACCTGTATTTTTGTGGTGGCCGGGCTGATGCGGTACCTGCAAATTACGCTGGTATTAAACCAGGCTGGTTCTCCTACCGATATCCTCTACAAAGACCGGTTTATTCAAATCACGATGTTGCTATGGGTGGCGGCGTTCTATGCGCTCATCTACCTGAAAAATTATACGCTGTTCAAATAGCAGCCCGCTTGCCGCAGCAAACTCAAACAAACACACATGCCAACCGTATTAATTCTTGGTGCTGGTTCCGATATGGCCATCGCCATTGCGCGGAAATTTGCGCAAAAAAAATACAGCATTCAGCTCGCCGCAAGAAATGCAAACCGGCTTTCAGCTTTGGTAACCGATACCACACTGCGGTACGGTGTGGATTGCACCCTCCACGAATTTGATGCATTGAATTACGCCTCACACCCCGATTTTTTTGCATCCCTGAACCCGAAACCAGATGTTACCGTCTGCGTTTTCGGCGTCATGGACGATGAAGATGCTGCATTCAGCGACTGGAAGCTCACCGAGCGGATGATAAATACGAATTTTACCGGTGCCGTTTCTATTCTTAATACGGTCGCTGGCTGGTACCAGTCACAAAAAAAAGGTTGTATTGCAGGCATCAGCTCTGTTGCCGGTGAAAGAGGTCGTCAAAGCAAATTAGTGTATGGCAGCAGCAAGGCCGCGCTCACTGCCTACCTGGACGGACTGCGAAATAAACTGTTTGCTTCGGGTGTACATGTAGTCACGGTAAAGCCCGGATTTGTATACACCAAAATGACCGAGTCTTTGAAACTACCTGCTGCGCTCACGGCCACTCCGGAACAGGTAGCTGATGCAGTATGTAGTGCCGTAGATAGAAAGAAGAATACAGTCTATGTAAAATGGATGTGGCGCTGGATCATGCTCATCATACAATGCATTCCCGAGTTCCAGTTTAAAAAAATGAAACTGTGAAAAAGCGCATCGCCTTTTTTGATTTCGACGGAACCATTACTACGAAGGACAGTTTGCTTGAAATTATTCGCTATTGCTGCGGTAAACCCCGGTTCTATGCGGGCTTTGCCCTGAACCTCCCTTTTTTGCTGGCATACAAGGCGGGCATCATTTCCAATCAGGCAGCCAAGGAACGGATCCTGACGCATTTTTTCGGCAGAAAATCACTGGCGGCTTTCCAGGAAGATTGCGATCGTTTTGCATTGAATGAAATTCCCGCGCTCCTTCGTCCGAAAGCGCTCACAGAAATAGAAAAATTACAGGAGGCGGGTGCCAGGGTGGTGATTGTTTCGGCTTCCGCAGGCAACTGGATACAAGCCTGGTGTAAACAGATGAATATTGAAATCATTGCAACACGTTTACAACAGGAAAACCAGCTGCTCACCGGTAAAATCGACGGGAAGAATTGTTACGGCGAGGAAAAAGTGAGCCGGATAAAGGCTGCTTTCGATTTATCGCAATACGATGAAGTGTATTGTTACGGAGATACAAAAGGTGACAAGCCCATGCTAGGACTTGCCACCTTTGCCTTTTATAAACCTTTTCGCTGATTACTGTTTCAATACATTTTGCGTGCTGCGGAACGCGTTTCCAATCACCACCTCAACCATATAGATACCTTTCGGAAGTCCGCTCATATTGATCACTGCATTTAACTGGTTACCCGATTTCACCAGCGATTGTGATTGTACAACGCGGCCCGCGGGATCATGAACGATAATTTTAGTCGTTCCCTTTGAATCGTTATTCAATGCAATGGCCAGGTTTGCCATCACCGGGTTGGGGAATGCGCTGATCATGCCTGTTTTCAGAGCGCGTGCCACTACAATTGATTTGGAAAATGCCGGCTTTCCGGTGCCGCTGGTTTCTACAAGACGATAGTAGTAAGTGTGGCCAGCGCCCGCATCTGTAAAGCTATATACATTTCCTCCTGGGTTGCCACTGAAAGGCAAACTTCCGATCGTATTGAAGTTGATACCATCTGTGCTTCGCTGTATGTCAAAGCTGCCCGTACCCTGCTCCGCTGCAGTGGCCCAAGAAATAATATTTCCATTTCCGGTGGATGATCCTTCAAAGTATTTCAAAGACGCCGGTAATAAGTCAAACATAACCGTTACGCTGGTGAGTGCTGATGCCGTTGCGCCCGCATTATCCGTGATGGTAAGCTGGAAGCCATAAGTGGCACCTCCCACAAGGCTGGACGCCACTGGTGTGGCGGTATTAGCATTGGTGAGTGTGGCTGCAGGACCACTCACCTGCGTCCATACATAGCTTGCAATTGGTCCATTGGGTGAGAAAGAACCTGCTGCATTCAGATTCGCAGTAGCCGCCGCCACGGTTTGTGCCGCACCAGGATTGGCCACAGGCGCACCCAGTACGGTAATCGTTACATTGGAACTGGTACTGAGACCATGGTTATCGGTAACTGTAAGCCGGAATACATACACGCCCTGTGTCAATGACGAAATGGTTGTATTGACAGCTGCGGGCGTTTGAATGCTTTCGCCGGCCGGACCGCTTATTTTGGTCCAGCTATAAGACGTGATAACGCCACTGCCTGTTCCGGCAGCGGTACCATTCAACGTTACCGAGGAAACAGGTAATACAATTGTTTTAGCAGGACCAGCGCTGGCTGTTGGTGCCGTAAAAGTTTCGCGCGTATGCATCAGGAACCACTCATATAAATTGGGGTTGGCTGTAAAGCTCGTAGCAACGCCGCCAACGATGGTGGTGCGTGTGATATGACCTGTATCAAATGCATTGATCCATGCACCCGAATGTCCGCCTGTTTGATAATAGGTGAATTTAATGGCCGGACTGTTTACGCCGGTCATGTTGCCGAGGATTTCCGCGTGCTGGGTACAACCCACAGGGACGGTTCCATCATCCATTGAATGGAAAGCCCATACCGGAAGATGATTCGCACCGATGGTTGCATAGAAGTCGGCGTCGGTTTCTTCCTGTGTACCACAAACAGGCGCAGCGGCTGCAATTTTTGAATCGAAGGTATAATCGAAACCAGTGGCATCGGTAATAGCCCTCCAGGTTCCGCCGCCGCCCAGGCTAAGGCCGCACACATAAATACGATTGGTATCAATTTGCAGGTTGGCTTTGGCGTATTTGATCATCTCCCGCACATAAAACGGAGGCCAGTAACCGAAACCGGTGCTGAGCTGGGGTGATAATACAACAAATGAAGAAGTAACACCGCCTACAGTAAAGCGCATGGTTGCACCGGCAGCACAGAATTTGGGAATGGCATTGGCTGTAACATTATTGATTTGTGTTGTGCCGTTGCCGCGTTCACCGATTCCGTGCAGGAACACGATGAGTGGGTGCTTTTGGGTGCCGTAGTCAGACGGCCGGAATTCCAGGAAGCCGATCAGGCCTTCTGGCGTCGATGAATTCGGGATCGTTTTTGCGACTTGTTGTGCACCGGCTGTAAGGATAATCACCTGCAGGAGCGCAAACAGTAAGGGGGTTTTCATAGTTCTCATAGAGAATCGCAGTTTGGATTATTAATAAGTATTTACACGATACGGATGATACGTCTTTATCCGGGCTTGCGGCAGCAATTCTACCATCAGCACCCGTAGATCACCCCGGACAATACCGGGATTTTTCAGGTATAACACGCAATCGCAGAAATCAAACTTTGGAATAATTCCGGAGAGAACCGTTTGTGCAGATTAAAGTAGCAGCGTCGGTTTTCAACAGAATATTGGCTTACTGTAACTGTTCAACAACTATACCAATCACAGCAATTTCGCCTGATTACGGTTATTCACCAACGTTAGCTTCGTCATATTCCCAATACCCCTACGTAGGTTTTCTGCAGGCCACGGAATTCCCTCTGTGTTAATCCACTGCGGCTTTCGTAATGACTACAACCATTAGTGGAAATCCCTATCGTAGATTTTCAGGATCAGTAAAGATTTTTCTTAGCGAATCTGTGCAAGAACATATAATATAAAATGCTTATCGCTCAACTGGCGGAACAATTACAAAAAAGCCGCTCCCATATGGAAGCGGCTTGTCAAACTCATTGCGCAGGATCAATACTTCACAAAACTCAGCACCTGTTTTTCAGTGCCACTGGTGATCGACAGTTGGTAAATGCCGCTTTGCAAAGCCCCGATATTAATTGTCTTGTTCATTTGTTGCTGCGTTTTTTGCCATTGT
Organism: Bacteroidota bacterium; assembly: GCA_028876035.1. Lineage (GTDB taxonomy): Bacteria > Bacteroidota > Bacteroidia > Chitinophagales > Chitinophagaceae > JACMLD01. The sequence continues at coordinate 318 of JAGWTK010000051.1, read as the reverse complement.
TGCTGCAATACCGGGCGTCCCTGCATATCTGCAACGAGTACGTGGATATTACCATTGCTTTCACCCTGCACCGTTACAGTGAGTGTGTTTTTTGCAGGATTCGGGAAACGGTCTACATAAATACCCGCCTTCCTGCGAACCAATGTTACAATCTTGGAGAGATGGGTGCCACCATCTTTATCAACCTGCGCCAGGCGATAATAGCTGGTGCCAAGCGGTATATTATTATCTTCAAAACTGTAGGCAGTTTGTGTATTACCACCGCTTGAAACGACTGTTCCCACAGTGCTGAAGTTTTGTCCGTCGCTGCTGCGGGTG
>JAGWTK010000517.1 GCA_028876035.1 Bacteroidota bacterium | reverse complement strand
GCAAGCATGATATACCACCGGTATTTTGCTGCAGTACTTAACGCTACATCGTCTTCAACAGGCATGAATTCGCCCAGGTGTTTTTCCAGCGCTTCGGCATTCTCTATATACCGCGACACGCCGATGTTTTGATCGGGGTATTTCGATTTGATTAATATATCACCAGATTTATATTTGAGGATAGCAGTGATTTCAGTACGATGAATGGATCGTTCTGGCAATCCTTTTTGCTCACGCGTGATCAGGTCGTTTTCAATGGTAAGTACATAACTACGGAAGATCGCCAGGGATTTGCTGCTGGTGTAAAACCGGCTGGCCAGTAAAATAACCAGGACCAGCCCGGCACTCAGCAGGGTAGTGGAATCAGGTGGCCACCAGGGGTCATCCTTCGGGTGCTGCATGTACAATACCAAACCCGCAATCAGCAACAGCAGCGGTAACCAAAACCGGAAATTATTTTTCCAAATCAACGACTCAACGCGTTTGCCAAACCGATAGCTTGCCATGTGGTTGTTTTTATCTGCGAAACAATGTAATATAATTTTTGCCGGTGAATTTTAAAAACACGGCCCCCGGTAGCCTCATTATTGTATTGCCTACATTCACAATATGAAACCAGTGTTCTTCCTGCACTTATCCTTACTGCTGTTAAATGGCTTGCTGCATGGGCAGTCCAGCGCAGTAGCAGTCTTTCGTTCCGGCGAGGATGGATATGCCACCTATCGGATTCCCGCTATCATCCGGCTCCATGATGGTCAATTACTTGCTTTTTGCGAAGGACGGGTAAACGGCGGCGCCGATTTTGGCGATATTGATATCGTGATGAAAAGCAGTCGCGATAATGGCAAAACCTGGAGTGCATTGCAGGTGGTGGCCGAGGCCGGCAGTTTGCAGGCTGGCAATCCCGCGCCCGTGGTAGATGATACCGATCCCGCTTACCCCAACGGAAGAATCCTGCTGTTCTATAACACAGGCAATGCAAGTGAACACGATGTTCGAAAGGGAAAAGGCTTGCGGGAAGTTTGGTACACCGCTTCCGCAGACGGCGGTTTGCATTGGTCAGCACCGGTCAACATTACCCCGCAAACACATCGGCCGAATCAGCCCGACATCAACCCTGCGTATCATTTTTCAGAAGATTGGCGCAGTTATGCAAACACACCAGGCCACGCATTGCAATTGAAGTCGGGAACCTACCGCGGGCGCATCTATGTAGCAGCGAATCATTCCGCAGGCGACCCGCGATTGAACTTCGCTGATTACAACAGTCATGGTTTCTACACCGACGATCATGCTGCCAGTTTTCATTTGTCCACCTCCATCCCTGTTCCTGGCAGCAATGAATCGATGGCGGTAGAAAATATTCCAGGTCGGGTGATGGTCCAGTTCCGCAATCAAAGCGGTTTACCCAGGCTACGGGGGGTAGCTACCAGTGCCGATGGTGGGGTCAGCTGGGATAGCCTCTATAATGATCCGAAGTTGCCCGACCCTATTTGCCAGGGGAGTATCCTGGATGTAAAAAACGGGCATCATCAACGCGTCATTGTATGTTGCAACAATGCCGATACCCTGCGGAGGAATAACCTCACACTGCACGTTAGCTACGACGGTGGCTATACCTGGGCGCGCAAAATTTTAATCGATGGGTCAGCCGACCCGGTCCCTACGGATTACACAGCCTACTCCGACCTGGCCGACCTTGGACATAAAAAAGTGGGGGTTTTGTATGAAAGAAATAATTACAGTGAAATTGTTTTCAAACAGGTTCGCTGGGCCAGCGGCAATAAAGGCTTTTGACCGCGCTGCCCGCATTTCGCTTGGCTGACAGCACCTGCATTGTCTTGTAGAATCTGTACGACATTGCTGTAGTTCCATTCATAAATCATTTTTTTCCGGAAAAACCTGCCTTGGATTTGGAATGAATTATCGTAACTTGGCACTTTCATAGGATAAGGTTTAATGGTTAATGGTACATGATTAGTGCATCCCGCTTTACGGCGGGATTTTTTTTTGCTTATTCGGATGGTGCATGTGAGAGAAACAAATGAGTGCCACCTTGTTCCAGCAAACGGGCGGCTAGGCTGTGCCGGAAAAACCTGGAAACGGCGGTTCTCCCGTATGAACCCATGACAACAAGATCCGTGGGATGCTCCGAAAGCCAGAGTAACAACCCGGCTTCTGGCTCCTGATTGTCCACCACTAATCTGCCTCCGGGTTGATGATGACGCAACCAGTCCTCCAGCTCCTTCTCGTGCGGCGTAACCTGGCCGCTGGTTGAAAGGTGAAGACAAACGAAGTCTGCATCCTTATCAAAAAGCTGGAGATAGCTGGCCGCCGCGCCCATACAGGCTGCGCTGCCATCATAGGCCAACAGCACAGAACGTGCAGGTATTGGATGGTCACCGAACAGGTACACCGGGCAATAGGCATGGGTAAGGAGGTCCGTGATATGGTGCCGGCCAGGATGTATTTTCCCTTCACACAATAAACAGTCCATAAACTTTGTCCGGATTATTAAATCCGAAAGACCTATTCTTTGTTCAATGATCTCAAACGGCTGGTTTGACGACCGGCAACAATCAGCCAGCAGCTTCTTGTTGGCAGCCAGCAAATCCGCTGACACTTGTTCGAGGCTTTGATTGCTTTCGTCCCCGAAAGTCAAGGCACAGTCGTTGGGAAAGGGATAGGATTGTGCAGATGCATGCAGACTGTGAACGATGATGATGACCGACAGAAATGCATCCGCCGACCTGGTGCATTGCACGGCTTTTTCGATGGCATTGAAGCAGGGTTGATCATTGTCGAGCACCAATAAAAACTGTTTCATGATGGCTGCCGGCTGTTCTGGCAGCCGGTCCTCTCAAGTTAACACAGTCGGAAGCCGCGAAAAATGATCTCCGGCAGCCAACAAAATGCCCTTGTATAAATCAGCTACTTACCGGAAAAAGAAAGCAAAAAAATAATATTGCATCAGAACCGTGCCGCGAGGCGATTCACGGCTGCTGCGCTGCCAATATAGAGTGGACTGGTTTGGTGCAGCGA
>JAGWTK010000050.1 GCA_028876035.1 Bacteroidota bacterium | reverse complement strand
GTTACAGTGATCGGTTCCCGGCCCGATTGGCCGAACAAAAAGGAAGCAGGCAGGAAAATAAGCAGCAGGCAGAAGTAGTTTCTCATGACCAGTAGGTTTTACTGCCTAATGTACGAAATGCTGTTCTTCCTGCGCTACATTTGAAACCAAATACACCATTATGAGCCAACTGGTAAATGAATTCAACGACTACCGTACCCGGATGAACGATCTCATTCTGTCAAAGGATAACCTGGTAATGAAGCGGCTTTGGAATCTCGATACCAATACCTATGCACCCGGAGCGCTGGACACGAAAACCAAGGAGATGCTGGGACTGGTCGCAAGCATGGTATTGCGCTGCGACGACTGCATCAAATACCACCTCGGTAAATGTCATGAACTGGGCATACAAACAGACGAGGTGTACGAGGTGTTTGCAGTGGCCAATATCGTAGGCGGCACCATCGTTATACCGCATACAAGACGGGCTGCGGAATACTGGGAAGAACTGGTATCGGCAGCAGCTGAAAAATGATAAAAATCAGCTGTTTTGGACCCTTTGCTGCCGAAATTAACCGTCTCTATGTTTAAACCTTAGACGATAATTTGATAAATTTGTTCTTAACCTGAAAACAGGCCTTACGATTATGTCAGCATCAACGACCGCATTGCCCACCCTAACCGCCAAAGATTTCGCTACCGACCAGGAAGTACGCTGGTGCCCTGGTTGCGGCGACTATTCTATCCTCGCTCAGGTACAGAAGATCATGCCGTCGATCGGCGTGCCCAAAGAAAATATTGTAATTGTTTCGGGTATTGGTTGCAGCAGCCGCTTCCCTTACTATATGAATACCTATGGGATGCACTCGATCCATGGTCGTGCGACCGCGATCGCAAGCGGACTGAAAGCTGCCCGCCCTGAACTGAGTGTTTGGGTGGTAACGGGTGATGGTGATAGTTTGAGTATTGGTGGTAACCATACGATTCATTTGCTGCGCCGCAATTTTGATATCAACGTGCTGCTCTTCAATAACCAGATATATGGTCTTACGAAGGGACAGTATTCACCCACGTCTGAAGAGCATAAAATAACGAAGTCGACCCCGTTTGGAAGCATCGATCATCCCTTCAATCCGCTGGCGCTGGCAATGGGTGCAGATGCTACTTTTATCGCACGCAGTATGGATCGTGATCCAAAACACCTGCAGGAAATGCTGATGCGCAGTCAGCAACACAAGGGCGCTTCCTTCCTGGAGATTTACCAGAACTGCAACATCTTTAATGATGGTGCATTCGAAATATTTACTGAAAAGGGTACCAAGCCGGAGGAAACCCTGTTTGTAGAACATGGCAAGCCGCTGATCTTCGGTGCACAGAAAAATAAAGGCATCAAGCTGGATGGCTTCAAGCCAGTTGTAGTTGATTTGAACAATGGTGCAAGTGCGGATGATTGCTGGATTCACGATGAACGTGATTTCTTCAAGGCGCAGACATTAACAAGAATGTTCGACAGCACTAAACTGGAAGGGCATCTTCCCCGGCCATTTGGTGTATTTTATGAAACGGACCGTCCTTGCTACGAAGACGTGATGGCAATGCAAATCGAGGAAATACAGGCAAGCAAGGGTAAAGGCAATCTTGATAAATTACTCCGCGGAAACGAAACCTGGACGATCGCATAAGATCGATCCGGTGTATCAAACATATACGGGCTGCATCTTAACCGGTGCAGCTTTTTTTATGCAAAAAAATGCCGGCGATAGAAATCGCCGGCCTGTGCTTACCTCTGAAACCACAAAAAGAAAAACGTTATAGGTGCAATCAATAATTATGCATCATTGTACTGAACGGCTGCGCAATAATAATAAAGTCATGATAGCGGTGAAGCCGGTTTGTGAAGGGTAGCGTAACGGGTATTGGCTTACCGGGGATATTGAAGGGGCGTATCTGCAGTGGTAAAGTAATTACCAGTAATAACAGCTCAATAAAGGAAATTGGGAAGTGGTGTTCCGGGTGTAAGAAATTGGATGATACACAGTAAGTTACCCATGATGGGCCTTATACATACAGCTTGTAATCTGTTCGATAAGCAGGCTTAAAAGTAAATACTGTACCTGTAATAAACAATATTTTTAGTTGATTTTTATAAAATTAATCATGGGTCTTTAAAACCCCTTAGAATCAAAGCATTTAGCGCCTGGCCGCCGCTTCGAACGCCTTTTCACGCTTTGTTTCATACCACCATTCCGGAAAAGTCTTTTTCATGAGGGTATCAATATTGCGCATCCCGAAGAGGTTCCAGGCGCCCTGCAGTTTACCCGACATGGAACTTTGCAGGGCGCGCAGGCTCATGGCAAAACCACTGTCAATATATTCCATATGATGCCAGTAACCCGCAGGCATGAATAAGGTATCGCCGTGATCTAAGATTACTTCATAACCCTTTGCATTTTCTACTGCCGGGAATTGCATCTTGTCCAATGCTGTTTTACCCGGATCGGCATAGTGCGCAAAGTTGGCAAAGCTCAATACTTCGAAAGGTTTGCGATACAACTTGTGTTGTTCCTCGTAAGGAAAAAGCAATACCCGCTTTCTGCCAGCGAATTGTGTATGGAGGATATGCGACAGATCAATATCGAAATGCATGTGGGTGATAGATCCTGCACCGCCGGTGAAGAGCATGGGATAGCGCTTTACAAAGCCCTTTAGCAATGCATCGGGCCAGGTAAAATCTTTGGTGAGTTGTGGTGCGTGCTGGAATATGTTGAACAAAAAGATACGCAGCTCTGCCGGGCCCTGCTGGATCAGGTCGAGGTATTCCCCGAACTTCATGTAGCCGTCCGCTTTATTAATGGGCGTGTAGGCATCGCTCTTAACATTGTTGTACACGCCCACTTCTTTGTTGCCCACTACCTGTTTGAAATAATCCCAGTTCCAGCGCTGGTAGGCAGGCCATGATTTGGCAAGGTCTGTAATAACCAGGGGGCGTTTTGCTTCGTAATACTGTTTCCGGAATAAACCGGCATCAATCATGGGAACAGTATCTACCGGTTGCAATTGCATAGTCCGTCTTTTATCTTGCAAAATTAAAAGGAAATGAATGTTAACATTAAGTTGTATTGGAGCAGCGGATTAATTTTCTTTCCTGCAATGGTCACTGCTGCATTATTGAGTAATTTGTACCATGCTTTTGCACATACATCCGCTCAATCCGCAACCACGCAATGTGCGCACGGTGGTCGAGTGCCTGCTGGACGGCGGTGTTATTGTATATCCCACCGATACTATTTATGGGTTGGGCTGCGATATTTTTCAGCACAAAGCCATTGAAAGGATCTGCCGCATCAAAAATATCAATCCGCAAAAAGCACAATTGTCGTTTGTTTGTCACGATTTGAGTGATCTGAGCAACTATACAAAAAGCATTTCGACGCCTTTGTACCGGATGCTGAAAACGTATTTGCCGGGGCCGTATACTTTTATTCTGCCCGCAAGTAAAGAAGTGCCCAAGATTCTAAAGAGCAAAAAGGATACCGTTGGCCTCCGGGTGCCCGACAACAAGATCGCCTGTGATATCATGAGAGAGCTGGGGCATCCTGTATTGAGTACTTCATTGCCGGGCCAGGAAGTGGAAGAATATACCGATCCGGAAATCATCTACGAAAATTTTAAAAACCTGGTTGATGTCGTTATCGATGGTGGTATCGGGGGGATGATTCCTTCAACCATTGTAGATTGCACCTCCGAACCGCCCGTGCTGGTTCGCCAGGGACTGGGACCCTGGGACAGCGAAGAATAAAAGAAGAATATATGAACCTGACTGACTACGAACGTTTTTTTCCATCGACATTGGTATTGGAAACGCCGCGTGTGCAACTGCGACTGCTTACTATGGAAGACATGCCCGCACTGAATGCGATTGCAGGTCCGCCCGAAATCTGGAAGTATTTTACGAAAGAGCTCAACCAGCCGGAGGAGATGCGGGCCTGGATTGAAGTAGCGTTGCAGGAAAGAAAAGAACAAAAGCGCATGCCTTTCGTAATCATCGATAAAGATTCGAACACAATTTGTGGAAGCACCAGCCTTGGCAATATTTCATTCTACGACAAACGAATTGAAATCGGCTGGACCTGGTTGGGTAAAGAGAGTATGGGCACGGGTGTAAACCGGCACGCAAAGTTTGTGTTACTGAGTTATGCATTGGAGGCGATGCGTTTTGAAAGAGTGGAAATAAAAACGGATCAGCTGAACGAACGGGCGCGCGCAGCACTGGTGCATATAGGTGCGCGTGAAGAAGGCATCTTGAGAAGCCATATGCAAATGCCGCATGGCAGAAGGCGCGACAGCGTGTATTATGGTATTCTCAAAGAAGATTGGGAAACCATCAAAATGTTATACTTCGCCGAGCTCGCATAAAAAAACCGGCGCCCCTGGCTGCCGGTCTCTTATTATTCTCCGCTAACGAGATCGGGATCTGCATCTGGCTTACGGGGAGAAAAACTTTTTCCCCCGGTGGCCATCTTTACAATTTTCGGCGTAAACCGTCCCAGTACCTCTACCAATTGTTCCTGCGAACGCATGACTTCTTCGATGTTTTTGTAGGCGAACGGAGATTCGTCCAAACCGCCACCCAGCAACTTTACGCCAAATTTTTCCAGCTCTTGTTTGAATTGTTTTGGCGTAATGGATGCCGCAGCACGGGTACGACTCATTTTTCGTCCGGCTCCATGCGAGGCTGAATACACGGCGTTGGCTTCGCCTTTTCCTTTCACGATAAAGCCATCCGCCGTCATAGAACCCGGGATGATGCCCAACACATCTTTACCAGCCGGCGTTGCGCCTTTCCGGTGTACGATCACTTCACGGCCTTCCCAGTTTTCCTTCCACGCAAAATTGTGGTGGTTCTCGGTCATCCGCATCGGTTTCCGGCCCAGTTGTTTAGCAATTTTGGCGTGTATCACATGGTGACAGGCAGATGCGTAATCACCCGCGAGGTTCATTGCCTTCCAATACTCAATTCCTTCTTCTTCATCGAGCGTTAACCAGGCCAGGTTTTTTGCTTCCTGCGGTAAACGCCGTTTGCTGATGGCGAGTTTCGTATAATGGTTGGCAATATTCGCCCCCAGTGCCCGCGAACCCGAATGGGTTAAGAAACCGGTGTATTGCCCTGCTTCAATGCCCAGTACTTCATCTTTTGCATCGATGGTTACAACGCCAAACTCTGCAAAGTGGTTACCGGATCCGGAGCTTCCCAACTGTTTCCATGCCCGTCCGTGCAGTTTTTTCAGTAGTGGTAATTCATGAAACAACGAATTGTCCATCACTTCATGGTCTTCCGCTTCTGTAAACTGCGCGCCGCTTCCAAAAAGCGTTGCTTCGCCCAGTTCCCGTGCAAAAAAGGATTGCCGTTGCGCCAGCTCTTTTGGATCGATATCGAATATGCTCAGGCACATACGGCACCCGATGTCTACCCCAACCCCATAAGGAATCACGGCATTGTCGGTTGCCAGTACACCGCCTATCGGCAATCCATAACCGCTGTGGGCGTCGGGCATTAACGCGCCTGCAACGCTCACCGGCAGCTTGGCCGCCTGGTACATCTGGTGCAGGGCCGCTTCTTCAATGTGTTCTGCCCCAAAAATGGCAAACGGTACACCCTTTTGGTTCAACGATATTGTAGCATCCGTTGCTGCTGGTTCAATGAACCGGCTGGCGATTACCGAAAGTTGTTCGTGTTCCAGGAAGGCAGCCGGATTGGCCAATACCTCCGCCAGTACCTGCAAAGCATCTTCAATGGAATGATGCTTATAATGCTTTTCCATAACCTGCATGGCAATGCTCACGACCGGCCCTTCCGGGTACCCGATCGAACGCAGCGCTTTCCCGGTTAAATGTAACTTGCTCATGGTTAAAAGTTTTATTCATTGTGGTAGTTTATACCAGCCACTGTTTTTCATAGCAGCTTCATTGCCTGTCCGGCAGACATTGTTCTGCCGGAAGTCGCAATCCGTTCAACGGCATCGCGTGCGGCAACAGTTGACACTACCGTAATAAAGATCCGGGCCCGGCCCGGATCTTGTGTTGCTTATTTGTTGGATGGTGCGAACAACCCGCGCAGTTGTTCGATCAGTGCACCGTTGCTGCTGACACTGATATTGCTGATTTTGTCTGCGATTTTTTCCACGTATTCCATTTCCTTCAGCTTCCACAACATCGCGTTGTCTTCCATCAGCTTCGCCGTGTTCAGCAAGCTTCGTGTGCTGGCTGTTTCTTCACGCCGCATGATGATATTGGCCTGCGCCTTTTTCTCCGCCACCAATACCTGGCTCATGATATCTTTCACATCACCCGGCAGGATGATATCACGGATATCCAAACCGTTCACCTGTACCCCAAGTTTAGCGGCTTCCGCCTGCAAACGGGCGAGGATGGCCGGTGCCAATGCTTCTTTTTTATCCAGCAATTCATTGAGGCTATAACCGGCAATGTATCCGCGAAGTGCCAGTTGCGCTGCTACATAAAGCTGCTTATCGTATTCCTTGTTTTGCAACAGGGCTTTTTCGATATCCACTACTACATATTGCGCCCAGGCGTTTACCCGGATAGCGGCCTTATCCTTTGTGAGGATTTCCTGACCGTTTATTTCGAGTTGTTGCTGGCGTGTATCCACTTTGGCCACGTTCAGGACGGTTTTGTTCTTCCACCAATAATGAACGCCCGGCTCCAGCATCTGCGTATAACGACCATCGATCAGTAAGATTGCTTTTTCATAGCTTTCTACCACGGTGTTCCGCACCCATGGACCAAGCAAAGGGTTTTGCAAGGTGCTACGGTCGATGTCTGCGCCGATAAAAGGCGTGCTGATATCGATTTTTACAAACCGGTACTGCATCACACTTTTCCAATACGCGTGCCGGCCCGCCGTAAGGACTTGCTTCAACAGTCCGTCCTGGTACATCAGCGCGATTTCGGTATCCTTTACTTCCACGATTTCCAGTGCATCGGCCAATGCGCTATCCTGCAAAAGGATGTTGAGTTCAACCGATGGGTTGAATGGCGTGGTAGTGTCATACAATTTTACATCTTCATTCCACAACCAATATTTTCCTTCGCGCAGCATGCGGCGATACGCACCATCTTTGAATACTAAACCAACCTGGTAAGGATTCACTTTTACTTGTTTCATCTCATTTCAGTTTGCTTGTTTAAGAATAGGGACCATTGGAGTACCCATCCTGCAGTCATGGAAGCGGCGGAGCTGTTGGGCGTTAGCCGTTGGCCATTAGCTGTTAGCCGTTAGCTATTGGCTATTTGCCTGTAGCTTTCGCCGCTTGCGGATGCCTGCACGATTGCGGTACTGGTTTCGTTGTTCCATTCACTGTTCTTTTCTTCTAACGAATCCATTTATGCAGGGTACTGCAATGCTTTCCCTTGTTAAGTCGCCTTTGTTAGAGTGGCGTTCTCTTGCTTACCAATTGCTCCTGTTATCAGCAGGATCGGGATTCGAACCCGAAATTGTACGTTGCTCTATCCAACTGAGCTACCGGACCTGGTTTGGTCCGGGCAGGAATTGAACCCGCGACACACGTATTCGTGGAGGGACATGCTCCGCACCATCATACAGCATACAGGACGTTACGACGGCTGCACTGCGGCGCAATCAATACACCAGCGTAGATGACGGTCAGGTGGGCATAACCCTTCTTGCTGTTAAGCAAGCTTGTTGGAGAAGTGATCTCCGTTTTATTTTTCGCAAGACACTTGCTGTCATGCATTAGTTTTCCAGAGCGGCAGGCCGAAACCCGATAACCCGTACCGGGGGCACCCAGTCTGATTTCGTTCCGGGGTTCATGATCTCTGCCAGCGTTGCCGGCTGACTGTATGCACGTTCATGCCCCAGGAATTGGCTCAGCGCAGTTGCTTTTTGGATACTCAATGCACCGAATTCATAGCGCGCGATCAATCTTCCCTTTCTCAGCAATGCACTGTCGACCGTACTCAACGCACTATTGAAGGTGCAGATCACCTGTACATTCAGGCAGTCGCTCAGCAATCCATCACTGATGTTGAGCAGGTTGCTCACTCCCGGACCTTGGCTGTACCTGCGATCCATGATGATGTTTTCCGAATCTTCAATGATCAGTACCGAGTTCGGGTTGTCGATCAACAGGCTGATGAACTCGGGGTTAGTCAGGTTCGCAGCTACTGCCGGCGACACAAACATCACCCTCTTTTGCAGCGTACCTATCAGGTGGCGCAGGTAGGTTGTTTTACCGGTGCCGGGCAAACCGTGCAGGAGAATAATGCCCTTGTCATTCTGCCTTGTCAGCCTTTCCCTGATGGTTGCGTCTACTTCTTTAAAATCGTCATTGTAGTACAGGTCGATATCAAGTGATACCGGTTGTACCGGCAATGTTTTTAGTTCCAGGCCGTGGGCCGACAGGTTGATAACGCAGATCTCAAAATCTTTTTCCTTTGCTTTTACTTCCATTCCTTTGAACGTTTCTACCATCGTTTTAGCACGGGCCCTTCCGGCATCGTCGAATAGCAATTCCAGGTAGTGTTCGCCAATTTCCAGCAGGATATTTCCTTCCAGCCGGAAAATAACGCGCGCACTTTGAAGCGCTTTTGTTTCGCGGTTGAACCAGGTTCGCTGGTAAACAGACAAGCTGCGACCAAACTTTCCGGTTTGCACACACTCCATTACCAGGTTACTGTCAATACCGTCCATATAATGGATGTTGGGAATACGGTTGAACAGTCGCATGTACAACGCCTTCCCGTCCACATAACTATTGTCGAACAGGTTGTCAGAGGGTGTATCAACCCTTCGGAATTTCACCCGGTCCCAAATCCAAAACAAGGCATCGCCCAATAAAGGGATGAGTTCAACCAGCAGGCGAACAACCAAATAACCAAGTAAGAAATACATAACCATTGTTTTACTATTTTCAAATGCGGCCCCGAACTTGTAGCCCCAAGGCTTTCACGCGCTGCGCTGTCATGGGAGCTATTTGTCCGCCTGGTGGTCCTGCCAGGATTCAAACCTGGAACCCCCTGGTTAAAAGCCAGGTGCTCTGTCGGTTGAGCTACAAAACCGTGTTGGCTTACCAGGACTCGAACCTGGATCGATTCGTTCGTAGCGAATTATTCTGCTTCCGTTGAACTATAAGCCAGTTAATGTTTTGCCTTTTCAAAGGGTGCCAATAAAAAACCCGGCACTGGGCCGGGCAAATCAGTAAGCTGAGAACAGCTACTTACCCACCAGGCAATAAAAGTTCAGTACGCATTTGCGTATTAAAAAAATATTCAATCAGACCATTCCGCCTGCTACCGGGCGAGCCGGCAGTCAATCGGATGTGTTTTTTCAGGTCGTTCATTTGCTGCCAATAAAAAACCCCGCAAACGCTTGCGGGGCCTGTGTTTTATCGAAAAACGATTTCTATTTTTCTTTAAACGATACTCCGCGAGCTGCGTCCGCACTGAAGCGGCCGGGCTGTTTTGATTCATCAATATGTAGTATTGTGCAGAGCATGATTTGTTTTTTAGCGTTGCAAAGATGAAACTATTTTTTGATTGCTGCCAAATAATAGCTCAACTATTTTTTAAAAAATATTTATTGCAGCAATACCTTCTTACAGAAACAGTGCTTCAGCCTGGGCAACCGATTCAGGTTTGCCCACGTCCGCAAACTTGTCACCGGTATGATCGTAACCAAGTATCAGGTGGTCTTTGCACAGCGAGAGATACGTATCTACCAGGGAAAATTTGCCGGTTTGTGTCATCAGCGAAAATATCCGGGGTTCGAAAATGACCACACAGCTATAGGCCATCTCCACCAGTTGCTTGCCTGGCAGGGGAATGATCTCGTCGCCGGTTTTGGTATTGCGCCAACCGTGCAGGCGATCCAACTCATCGAATAGAAAGTAGCGCGAAGTTTTTCTTTTTGTAACACCGAATGAGATCAGGGGCTTATAGTCTTTATGGTAGTCGAGCAGGCGCTTTATGCTGAGATCGGTAAGAATGTCTGCATTTACCGTAACAAAAGGTTCGGTACCTTCTAAGAAAGGACGTGCTTTGAGTAGGCCGCCACCGGTTTCCAATACCTGTTCGGTTTCATCGCTGATGATGATCCTGCTTCCCCAGCCCCGGTTCTTTTCTACTGCCTCTTTTATTTGATCGGCAAAGTGGTGGACGTTTACTACCACTTCATCTATACCGTATTGCCGGAGGTATTCGACATTTCGTTGCAGCAGGCTCTTCCCATTCACAATGGCCAGCGCTTTCGGGTGTTTATCTGTCCAGGGCTTAAACCGGGTGCCCAGGCCGGCTGCGAAAATCATTCCTTTCATACAAACCGTTTGTACTGCGTTTATTCTTAACCGTTATTCCAGTTTTTTTCATCCTGCACCCGGTGGTGCAGATCTACTTTCACGTGGAATTTATTTTTGAGGTGCCTGGCCAGTGCGTCGGCGGCATATACGCTGCGGTGTTGTCCGCCAGTGCAGCCAAAGTTGACCACCAGGTGCTGAAAGCCGCGCTGGATATAATCAGCCACCGAAATATCCACGATGTCGAACACGCTGTTCAGGAAGTCCGGCATTTTTGTTTGCTGTTCAAGAAAGTCTTTCACCGGTTTATCGCGACCGGTCAGTTTTTTGTATTGCTCAAACCGGCCGGGGTTAAGGATGCCGCGGCAGTCGAATACAAATCCGCCACCATTTCCTGTTTCATCCGCCGGGATTTGTTTTTTGTAGGAGAAGCTGTTGATTTCAACAACCAGGGGTGTTGATTCGTTGGCACGGAGCGGCTCGAATCGCCCGATGACCTCTTCGCTAACGCAAAACCTGAGGCATTTTTCAAAAGTTGGTACGGCGATGCCCATGCGCTGGTTGTCGACAAACCATTTCATGTTGCGCAGGGCGAGTGGAATGCTCGTTAAGAAATGCGCTTTGCGTTCAAACAATCCGCGGAAGCCATAAGCGCCGAGCACCTGCAATAGGCGAATGAGCACGTAACCGTTGTACTGTGCCGTAAAGATGCTTTTATCGGCGGGCGTTTCCAGTAATTGGTTGGCTTCATCGATATAATATTCAAGCAGGCTTTTTTTCCAGTCCTCCGGTAGCTCGGCCCTGGCCTGCCAAAGCAAGGAGGCAACATCGTATTGCAATGCCCCGCGCATACCACCCTGGTAGTCGATGAAATGCACTTCTTCGTTTTTCACCATAACGTTCCTGCTCTGGAAGTCGCGGAACATAAAATGTTTGTTCTCGGTATGGGTAAGGTAGTTGCTCAGCGCTTCGAAATCATCCAGCAGCCCTTGTTTATCGTAAGCATACTTTAATGTATCAAGGAAATAGTATTTAAAATAGAGCAGGTCCGACAGGATTGCCTGCTTTCCGAATTCTTTCGCAGTGAGGCAATAGTTATAGTCAATGTCTTTTCCGCCTTTGATTTGAAGCCAGGCCAGGGCACGCAGGCTTTTTTGAAAAAGCTGGTAAACATAGTCTGTGTAGCCATGTTCCTCTAATTTGTGCAACAAAGACACATCGCCAAAATCTTCCTGGATATACAGCGTATTGTCATCATTGATGCAATAGATTTCCGGAACGGGCGAGCCCGCAGCTTTCAATTGGCGGCTGAAGTAAACAAAGGTTTCATTTTCGCGGGTGTTGTGCCCGGAGGTGGCGATATAGGAGGCGCTGTTCGTTTTAATGCGATAGTAGATCCGATCGCTGCCCGATTGAGGCAGCTTATCGATTTGTACCACCGGGTCATTGGAATACGATGCAAACAAACCGGCAATGCGTTGAGTAGTAGACGGCATAATGCGTAAAAGTAGAATAAATTCAGACATAGTTTCCTGTAAACCAGTTTGTCGCAAAAGATTGACGCTTCTGCGCAAGCATCTCGGCATTACGATTTATATTTGACCCATCGAAAGCTTCGCCATCATCTGATTGTTAATTTTTTCCCCGTCCCCGGATAAACCTAGAATTTGCATCTAAAGCAGACTGCCTGTTTGCAGACAGGTGGTGTTATTATAACCAAAACAGCGTGTATGAAGCTTCAAAAATTCCTTCTGATCCTCACATTTCTTTCTCTTTCCAGTGTATGGGCCCTGGCACAGTCGACCGTTAGTGGCAAGGTGACCGATGCAAAAACCGGTGAACCGATTGCGGGAGCCACCGTAAGTGTAAAAGGTGAAAAAACCGGTGGCACCAGTACCGATAAGAATGGTGCATTTACAATCAAGGCCGCTTCCGGAGCAACACTGACGATAAGTTCGGTGGGTTTTGCGCCACAGGTCATTACGGTGGGCAACGACCTCACTGTAAATATCGCGCTTAGTCCGATGAGCTCCGAACTCAGCGAAGTGGTGTTCGTAGGTTCAAGGGGTGCTGCCCGGGCAAAAATCGAAACCCCGGTTCCGGTAGATATTATTAAGATCAATCAAATTGGTTTGCCAACGGCCAAAATGGATCTCACTTCGGTGTTGAACTATGCAGCCCCTTCTTTTAACTATAACAAACAGAGTGGTGCCGACGGTGCCGACCATGTGGATTTGGGTACGCTGCGCGGGCTCGGTCCGGATCAAACACTGGTATTAATCAATGGTAAGAGAAGACACCAAACAGCATTTGTTGCATTGTTTGGTACCAGGGGGCGTGGTAATTCAGGCGTCGATTTGAATGCCTTTCCGGAATCGGCGGTAGATCGCATCGAAATCCTCCGCGATGGTGCCTCTGCTCAATATGGTTCGGATGCAATGGCAGGTGTGATCAACGTGCTGCTGAAAAGAGATGTCAACCATTGGACGATCAATACCGGCTGGAGCGGTTACTATGATACCAAGTTCAATGCACGCAAGTTCAATGCAGGCAACCAATACTACTCAGGCAATGCAATCGATGGCGGTACCTATTCACTGTCGGTCAACAATGGTTTCAAATTGGGCAAGAACGGCGGATTCGTCAATATCTCGGCCGATTTCCGTACCCAGGGAAAGACCTACCGCCAGGCCGATACCACCAACCCGCAACTGGATAAAAACACGCTGATGTATATCAACAGTGGTCGTCGTGCTTTTGGCGACGGATCCATTACAACGGCTGGTGCAATGTACAATATGGAATTGCCCTTCAGCGCTTTCGGCAAGACTACCTTTTATTCTTTCGGAGGGTACAATTATAAATCCTCTGATGCCTACGCGTACTCGCGTAACTACAGCGCGAAACCCGATCGTTTTCCAACGGACGCAGGTGGTAACCTGTTATTCGTTCCATCGATCATGCGCAAGACCAATGATGGCGAAACCTACTATAACCCCCATATTCAAACGCATATCCAGGATCTTTCCCTGGCCATGGGTGTAAAAGGCGATGCGGGCAACGGATGGGGTTGGGACCTGAGCAATACCGTGGGCAGAAATGATTTTCATTACTATGGTGATAAAACCTTCAATGCCTCTTTGATCGGCAAAACAACTCCGAATCATTTTGATGATGGCGGATTTAACTTCCTGCAGAACACGCTGAACCTGGATTTTAATAAAAATATCAAGGGCGTTGGCGAAGGACTCAACCTCGGACTGGGTACTGAGTTCCGCTATGAGCGCTACCAGATTTATAAGGGCGAAGAACTTTCTTATAAGAATTATGATCCCAATGGTGTACAAGCCTCGGGATCACAAGGCTTCCCCGGTTTCAGCAACAATGACGAAGTGACCGCCAATCGTACCAATTTCAGTGTGTATGGCGATGCTGCATTGGATGTAACCAAAAGCTGGTTGCTCGACGGCGCCGTTCGGTTTGAAAACTATTCAGATTTCGGATCGGTGTTAACCGGTAAGCTCGCTACCCGTATTAAGTTAGGTGGTAATTTCAATGTGCGTGGTTCGGTAAGTACTGGCTTCCGCGCACCTTCACTGGCGCAAATCCATTTCAGCAATACACTCACTTCTTTTAGCAATGGTAGCCTTGTGCAGTCGCTCATTGCGCCCAATACCAGTGCGATTGCAAGGGCAGCCGGCATTCCTGCTTTGAAACAGGAAACTTCGGTAAACGCGAGTGCTGGTTTCTCCTGGAAGCCGGTAAAGAATTTTACGCTTACTGTTGATGGTTATATTGTGAAAGTGAAGAACCGCGTGGTGTTGTCGGGTCTGTTCAGCAAAGATGATGCAACACTGCCTGCTTCCTTTACTTCGCAGTTCCCTGCGGAAGTATCCACTACCCAATTCTTTGCGAATGCGGTGAACACGACCAACTACGGGGTGGACATCGTGGCTGATTATACCGTGCGCATTGGCAGCAAGAGTACCCTGAAAATTTTGCTGGCTTCGAATATGCAGTCCATCAATATCGATGACATTCACGTGCCTTCTGCTTTGAATGATAGCAAGCTGCACCAGAAGACTTTTTACAGCGACCGGGAAGAAGCTTTCCTGAAAGCGTCTGCGCCCAAGGGCAAGCATTCGTTGGGACTGGATTATACCCACAATAAGCTGGGCGCCGGCGTACACCTTACTTATTATGGTAAGATTGTGTTGCTGGGCTTTGGCGATGGCAGCTCACCGAGTGGTGATAACCCGAATTATTCTGGTATCAACCCGCAGGTGCCTTCTGATGCCAATCCGAACGTGTATGTTCCCGAGCGTTTCGATTACAATACCAAAGTAACCACGGATGTGTATGCATCCTGGAAGTTTTCAAAGAGCGTAACCTTGTTTGTAGGTGCTGATAACGTATTCAACGTACATCCGAACCTGGGTGTGAACCAGCTGGCGAAAGGCTGGGCTGGTGATAACGAAAGCGGTGGTCCCTGGGATTCGGTGCAGATGGGATTTAATGGAAGAAGGCTTTTTGGAAAGCTAGCGTTTAGTTTTTAAGCCGCCCGGAATTTAAGATATAAGATATTTTGATGTAAGATGTGCTTCGGTGCGTCTTACATCTTTTTTTTGAACTCACTGTAAGGCCATAACCTGATGATTGTTTTCATAAGGCAGACACTTGGCGTATGGCAGGATATTGATTTGTGTTGGGGCGTTGTG
>JAGWTK010000516.1 GCA_028876035.1 Bacteroidota bacterium | reverse complement strand
CGAATGTTCTTCCTCATAGTTTGCTGTTATACATCATTTATACGAGCGCAGCTGAGAATATACCGATGCTGCGATAATTACCGGAACGCACCTTCTTGCATCTTATTGATGGAAAGTGTTACGGCAAATACTTGCCGGAAAGCCTGCAGTTCCTGTGTTAACCGGGCATCCCCGGAACCTTCCTGATCCGCCGGTTATCTGTTAATCTGCTGTCGGTCTTATACCGGTACAAGCCTTCAGCATGCCGTGTTACCATATTGTCTTGCATAAGGTAGTCTTCGTCCATTGCCTGCAAGATAGACCCGCGCCTGCTGAACGCTATATGTTTCCTGGACGGGTAAAACAGCGACTGTCCCCGGGAAAAGTACCTTTCACCAGTAGCGGTCAGGGCCAGGATGGTCGGGAAATATCGAACTGCTTGCCAGTACTACTATGATGTCCTGTGAGGCTGCTATCCTGCCAACACGAAGAACAGATCAACGCTTGACCAGGCAAGGCTGCGCATGAATTTGTAGTGGTATGCCATCACCTGTAAAATGGCAAGCCCCCGTACGCCTTCGCACCTCCAATTGCTACTGCAGCAATGGCTGCGGTCGATCAAGGGTTTTGGTTAACGACCCTGCATTCATGCATTAAAGATAGCCTGGCCGTTCGTGCCATCCCTCAAAAAAAGAACTTATGGCATGCAGACGTTAAGGCCTTGGTCCCGGCGGACAATACTGCCTTAGGTAGTTCGTATAGAGTGTCGCCAGGTGTAATGAAGTGCCTGGACCTTCACGGATTGCGTGCGTGCGGTTGGGATAAGACATTAGCTGGAACTGCCGGTTGTATTTGATCAGCTCATTGATCAGCATTTCCGCATTCGCGTAATGAACATTATCGTCACCGGTTCCATGAATGTACAGCAGGTTTCCCCGGAGGTTTTTTGCGTAAGTAATCGGTGATCCTTTCACAAAGTCTTCGCGATTTTGTTGCGGCAGCCCCATGTAGCGCTCCTGGTAAATATTATCATAGGTAAGCTGGTTGCCTACAGCCGCCACTGCTATTCCCGTCTTGTAAATCTCCGGATACTGGAACATCAGGTTGAGTGTAGCGGAACCGCCACCGCTCCAGCCCCATACGGCAATCCGGCTCGTATCTACCCATGGCCATTTCATGATTTCGCGGGCTGCCATAGCCTGGTCGCTGATGTTTACCTGGCCGATCTTGCGGTACACCGATTTTCTCCATTGACGTCCCTTTGGCACAGGAGTGCCGCGGTTATCGATGGAAATATAGCAGTAGCCGTCTTTTGCCATATCCCCCCTGTAAAGAAAATTCTGTGATGACCCATATTCGTCTTTTACGTTTTGTCCCCACGGTTCTGTATACACGTAAAACACAACGGGGTATTTTTTAGTAGATTCAAAGTCGGCCGGCTTTTTCATCCAGGCATCCATTTCAACCCCCTCCGCGGTTTTGATGGTGAAAAACTCAACACCCGGCGCTTTTTTATCCGCGTTTGCCACCGCATCGTTCACCACATTGCTGCCATTGAGTCCTTTGTGATCCGGTAGCGACACCCATTCCCCTGCTGGCTGGGTGTAGTAATTGGAAAAACCATGGAACGCAAATTTTCCATTTGGTGAAACATCGTATTCATGGGTGCCGGGCTGTGTAGCCGGTGAAAGACGCTCTGGCTTTCCTTTTCCATCGAGTTTGATGCGGTATAAATATTTTTGAGTAGCGTTGGTAGGAGATGCGGTGAAATAAACATAGCCGCCTTTTTCGTCGACACGGGTAATGCCCATCACATCATAATTGCCAACTGTCACGAGTGTTTCCTTTTTTCCATCGCGGCTAACACGGTAGAGATGACGCCAGCCGTCTTTTTCTGTGGGCCAGAGAAATTCTTTTCCGCCATTGAGCCAATCCCAGCCGCCATAAGCGTATTGTTCGGCCCAAAGGGGAAGAATATCGATCCATGCAGAATCTGTTTCATGATAGATAGTGTGTGAAGCGCCGCTGCTGATATCGCAGAGCAGCAGGTCGGACTCATTTTGTTTGCGGTTCAAATGCTGAACAATCAACTCTGTGTTATTAGCAGCCCATTCCATCCGTGGCACATAGCTTTGCCAGACCGGATCAGTGGGGATGTCCATCCATTTTGTTTGGGCTGTAGTGATATCAATTACACCGATTTTAAAAGGTGAAGGCGCTTCCCCCGCAACCGGGTATTCAACGGGGATTACACGGGGATAGATAGAATCGGTGGTATTGATCATATCATAATCCTTGGTATTCTTGGCATCAATCTGCCAGAAGGCGATGTGCTTGCTGTCGGGGCTCCAGCGGAAGCCATCGCGGCAAAAGAATTCTTCCTCGTACACCCAGTCGAAAGTACCATTGATGAGCTTGCGGTTGCCGTCGCTGGTAAGCGGTTGTACATTACCGGTAGCGATATCTTCGAGATACAGATTGTAATTGCTTACATAAGCAAGTTTTTTGCCATCGGGGGAAAACTTCGCAAACATCAGGGAAGATGATGGCAGTGACTGGCCGGCGCGGCGAAGGGAACCGGTAGCGATTTGGTAGATCCAGTAATCTCCCCTGGTATCCAGCCGCCATACACGGCGGGTATTGGTATAGATAAGCAGTTGCTGTTCATCGGCCGAAAAAATGAATTTCCGGATAACGTTTGACTGACCATCCAGGGCGGGTTTTATTTTCTCTGCGGGCACCACAACAGTGCGGTTGTTTTGTGGAAGTGTATACTTTACAATGCTTCCTTCTTCAGCGGTATAATAAGAATTCCCGTCGGCTGCCCATTGGATATCCTGGGCTTTCAGGCTAAGTGGCAGCGTGATGATCCATACAAAAAACAACAGCAGCGTTTGCTTCATAGCAGGTAAATTTTGGGTGAAAATAGCAGTTTTTAGTTTCTGCTTTGTTAAGGGGTTTACCGTTCGCATAAAACATAAAAAAAGCCCCGCTGCTTATGCGGGGCTTACTGTATTTGAAAAGCAGGTCAGACGTTTACCTTGCCCTTTACTTTTGCGATCACTTCTTCAGAAATACCGTTCGGA
>JAGWTK010000515.1 GCA_028876035.1 Bacteroidota bacterium | reverse complement strand
CTTCGGCAATGATCACCAGGGGACGACCACTTTGCGCAACTTTCTCGAGGATGTGCAGGATATCCTTCATCGCAGATATCTTCTTGTCGTAGATCAGGATGTAAGGGTTCTGCAGTTCAGCTTCCATTTTTTCGCTGTTGGTAACGAAGTACGGAGAGATATATCCGCGGTCGAATTGCATACCTTCTACTACATCAACATATGTATCGGTACCTTTTGCTTCTTCCACTGTGATAACACCTTCTTTACCTACTTTGCTGAAAGCTTCTGCGATCAGTTTACCGATGGTTTCATCGTTGTTGGCAGAGATAGAAGCTACCTGCTGGATTTTCTTGCTGTCGTTACCAATGGTCTGGGACTGTCCTTTCAGGTTCTCCACCACTTTCGCAACCGCTTTATCGATACCTCTTTTCAGATCCATGGGGTTAGCACCGGCTGCTACGTTTTTCAAACCTTCGCCGATAATTGCCTGGGCCAGGACAGTTGCAGTAGTAGTACCATCACCTGCGATATCAGCAGTTTTGGACGCAACTTCTTTTACCATCTGGGCACCCATGTTTTCAATGGGATCTTCCAGTTCAATTTCTTTTGCTACTGTAACACCATCTTTGGTAACTGCAGGAGCACCAAATTTCTTTTCGATAACCACGTTGCGGCCTTTCGGTCCGAGGGTCACTTTCACTGCATTTGCGAGGGTATCAACACCCCTTTTCATTTTATTTCTTGCGTCAATGTCAAAGAAAATCTGCTTTGCCATAGTTGTAAATCTTTATTTTTTTAGGAATTTGAGTGCTAAGGCTGCGCTTAAAAACACGAACAGCCAATAGCCATTGCTATCAGCTGTTGTTATACAATTGCGAGGATATCGCTTTCACGCATGATCAGGAGGTCTTCGCCATCTACCGTGAGCTCGGTACCTGCGTATTTGCCATACAATACAGTGTCTCCGATTTTCACCGTCACCGGCTCATCTTTCTTACCAGGACCAGCTGCTACTACTTCGCCGCGCTGGGGCTTTTCTTTGGCAGTATCAGGTATAATGATACCACCTGCTGTTTTTTCTTCAGCTTTTGCCGGACGTACAATTACCCTGTCGTGCAGTGGGGTAACATTTAGCTTCTTAGCCATATGCGTTGATTTTTGTTTTGTTTGAGAAATTTTAATGGCGGACAAAGCTAGGCGAAATTCATACCAAAGCGCCAATCACCATAAAAAAAGGAATTCTTGGCAGTTTCGGGAAATTGTTGACAGGCAAGTGGCTGTTTTACAGGACGATTGATTGACAAAATTTCACTTTTGAGGAAGGGTTTAAAGTTTAAAGTCTAAGGTTTAAAGTTCTTTCTCCGCCAGGTCATCTCCTGTCAGGAACCTCTTTGAAATGCAGCATTCAGGTGCCCATCGCCTTAAGAAAGCTTTTCAATCAGGGGCTGCACATAGCGTTTTCCGATGCCATCTGCCGGGAATTCAATCCACGGAGCAACCTTAAACTTTAAACCTTAAACCTTATAACTCCCACGGCCTTCGGCGGCGAATCCCTATCTTCGCAGCCTCAAAAACAGTTCCTGGCAGATGATTAGCAGAAGAAATATCCGGGTGAAAGTGATGCAGACGCTCTATGCCGCAGAAACAGCCGAGCCCGTAACACCAGCGGGTGAAGCCCTGAAATCGCTTAAAAAACACTTCGACCAAACCCGGGCGCTGCTGGTTTACCTGTTTCACACCCTCGCCGAAACCGCGCGTTTCGCCGAGACGGATGCCCGTCAAAAAGCTTCCAAACACCTGCCCAGCGAAGCAGATTTGAATATCAACACAAAACTGGCAGGCAACAACCTGCTGTGGAAATTACTGGAGGACAATTCCTATCGGGCTGCTGTGAAAGACTACAAACCGGAATTACAAACCGACCCCGAGACGATAAAAAAACTCTACACAACACTCACCGCATCGGATACTTATAAGCAATATATCAGCGCGCCTGGCCGTGAGGCTGCTACCGAAAAATCCATCCTGGAATATATATTGTCGTCGGTAATGCTTACAGACGAAAATTATATCGCACAAGTAGAAGAATTGTACACCAACTGGGACGATGATTGCGATGTGGTGGTGCAACTGGTGGCAGGATGGCTGCAAAAACCCGGTTCCTTCAGTTTCTCTGAAATCATCAGCAACGATAAAGTTGAATTCGCACTATCACTCTTGCAGACGGTGATGGAAAAGAAAGAAGTCACGCTGGAACTGATTAAGCCCCGGCTTAAAAACTGGGACCCCGAGCGCATTGCGGTACTCGACATGATTTTGATGGAAATGGGCGTTTGTGAGTTCCTGTTTTTCGAAACCATTCCGCCGAAGGTTACCATCAACGAATACATTGACCTCGCCAAGGAATACAGCACCAGCCAGAGCGGACATTTTGTCAATGGTATTCTTGATAATATTCACAAAGACCTGGTGAAAGAAGACAAAATGCACAAAGTTACCTTTGTGAAAAAAAAGTAAGGGCTCAAATAGTACATTTGTAAAAACGAAGTCCATGAAATATACGTTCACTGCAGTGGCGATTCTTTTTACCCTTATCGCCTGCAATGGTCCCGTAAAAAAAGAGGTAACTGATAATGCACCCTCGGCTGCAGTTTTTGGGGAGCAGAAACAAGATTCTGCCAATTTTACGAGTATCCAATGGATAGATTCTACTAAAGATTACGGCAAAATTAATGAAGGCGATAAACTGGAAGTGCTGTTTCGCTTTAAAAACACAGGCAATAAGCCGCTGATCATCGAAAGCGTACATCCCAGTTGTGGTTGTACCGTGGCCAATCCGCCAACGGAACCCATTGCACCGGGTGCGGAAGGGGAAATAAAAGGCTCTTTCGACAGCAACGGCAAGAGCGGTCTGCAGCACAAGACCATTACTGTAATGGCCAATACAAAAGGTGTGCAGTCGCACGAACTAAGCTTTTCGGTAGATATCCAGAAGAAAGCTTCTTAACTGTTTCTATTTTTCAACAGCAATATTTAAATCAAATGACACATTCTCTCGTCCTGTTGCAAGCCGGTTCTCAAAGCCCCA
>JAGWTK010000514.1 GCA_028876035.1 Bacteroidota bacterium | reverse complement strand
ATCGCTTCCTTCTTTTGGGAGACAATGGTGCACCACCATAGCTATGTGATCGGCGGTAACAGCAGTTATGAATACTGTGGTGCAGAAGATAAACTGAGCGATCGCCTCAGCGATAATACCTGCGAAACCTGCAATACGTATAACATGCTCAAACTCACCCGGCACCTGTTCTGCTGGGCACCTTCAGCATCATACGGAGATTATTACGAACGCGCTTTGTACAACCATATCCTCGCTTCGCAGAATCCGGAGAATGGTATGATGACTTATTTCGTGCCCTTGCGCATGGGCACGCAAAAAGAATTCAGTGATTCTTTCCACACCTTCACCTGTTGTGTAGGCACGGGCATGGAAAATCATTCCAAATACGGCGAAGGCATTTATTATAAAGGATCCGATGGCAGCCTGTATGTAAATCTCTTTATTCCGTCAGCCCTGCAATGGAAAGAGAAAGGATTATCGGTGACACAGCAAACGGATTATCCTGCTTCTGGTCATACTTCTTTTACCCTCGCGCTCACAAAACCAACGGCTTTCCCCATCCGCATCCGCAAACCCTGGTGGGCAAAGAAAGCACCGGTGGTAAAGATCAATGGAAAGAATTATAGCTATACTACTGATGCCAATGGCTTCCTGCTGCTAAGCAAACAATGGAAAGATAAAGATCAGGTTACAGTCGACTTCACGATGGACCTCTACGCCGAAGCCATGCCCGATAACAAAGACCGCATCGCATTGCTGTATGGTCCGCTCGTGCTTGCCGGTCAGCTCGGCGATAGCTTACCGGATCCCGTGTATGGTATACCGGTATTACTCACCGATGATAAAAATGTGTCCGATTGGCTCAAACCTGTTCCCGGTAAGTCATTACAATTTGCCATGCAAAAAGTAGGTACGCCTTTCGATGCAACCCTGGTTCCGTTTTACCAAACCTACAAGCAACACTACACGGTGTATTGGGATTATTTTTCACCGGCCGCCTGGGAGAACAAAAAAGCAGCCTACGAAGCAGAGAAAAAACGCCAGCGCGAAATCGAAGCCAGCACAGTGGATTATTTCCGTATTGGTGAAATGCAACCCGAACGCGATCACAACCTGAAAGCGACCGAACGTTCCTATGTGGACAATGCACTCGGCGTAAACGGGCGCGAAGCAAGGGCCAACAATCATATTTCGTTTACGATGAAAGTTGATTCAGCAAAGAACAATAGTTTGTTGCTCGTTTACCTCGGCGATGATAAAGACAGGCGCTTTGATATTTTGGTAGATGGTAAACTGCTCATCACGGTCGACTGGAAAGGGGGAGAGGCGAATAAGTTCTTCCCGATGGAATATCCTTTGCCGGCAGCGATGACCAGTGGCAAGACCAGTATTTCTGTCAGCATCGAAGCAAACCACGGCACTACCACGGCCCGGGTGTTTGGCGTTCGGACCATTCTCACAAAAACGATTTGATACTAATTTCAGTATAGTCCGCATAACCATTCAATATGAAAAAACGAAGCTTGTTCCTTGCCGCTATAGCGATCAGCATCGCCGCCACTGCGCAGAACGGTGATTACCCTATCAAGCCAGTACCCTTTACACAGGTACAGGTGACCGATGCGTTCTGGATGCCGCGACTGCAAACCAATGCAAGGGTGACCATTCCCTATATCTTCGAACAATGTCGAAAGTACGGTCGCATCGATAATTTCCTGCGGGCTGCGGGCAAATTGCCGGCCGATACACTCACCGCCTTCACCTTTGATGATACCGATGTGTACAAAGCGATCGAAGGCGCTTCCTACAGTTTGCAAACAAAGCCCGATGCGCGTTTGTCGCGTTACCTGGATACTATCATTGGCATTATCGGCGCCGCCCAGGAACCCGATGGCTATCTCTATACTTTCCGCACCATGAAACCCAAAAAACCGCATCCATGGATGGGCGCCACCCGTTGGGTAAATGAGGAAGACCTAAGCCACGAATTGTACAATGCCGGCCATCTCTACGAATCGGCCGTGGCACATTACCTCGCTACCGGTAAAAAGAACCTGCTCAATATTGCACTGAAGAATGCGGATTTACTGGTAAGAACATTTGGCCCGGGCAAAGAAGAAAAGTTTCCCGGTCACCAGATTGTTGAAATCGGGCTGGTAAAACTCTATCGTGTTACGGGAAAGAAGGAATACCTCGACCTCGCCAAGTATTTTCTTGATCTCAGGGGCAAAGCCGGCCATAAGAACCAGGCTTATAGCCAGTCGCAGGTGCCCGTAGTGGATCAGCATACCGCTGTGGGGCATGCGGTGCGCGCCACCTATATGTACACTGGCATGGCCGATGTGGCAGCGATTACGGGCGACCGTGCGTACCTCGCCGCGATCGATGATATCTGGAACGATGTGGTCGATAAGAAAATTTATATCACGGGTGGCATCGGGGCCACCAATAACGGCGAAGCGTTTGGTGCTGCCTGGGATCTTCCGAACATGAGCGCCTATGCAGAAACCTGTGCATCCATTGCCAACGTTTATTGGAACAGCCGCATGTTCCTGCTGCATGGCGATGCGAAATACATTGATGTGCTCGAACGAATACTGTACAATGGGTTACTCTCGGGCGTATCGCTGAGCGGCGATCGCTTCTTCTATCCCAATCCGCTTGCTTCTATTGGCCAGCACCAGCGCAGTGCCTGGTTCGACTGCGCCTGCTGTATTTCCAATATGACCCGGTTTCTGCCTTCCATGCCTGGCTATGCCTATGCGCAGAACCAGAATGATATTTACGTGAATCTCTTCCTGGGAAGTAAGGCAAACATCAAATTGCCCGCAGCCAACGTTGCACTGGAACAAAAAACCAACTATCCCTGGAACGGCGACGATATTATAACAGTGACCCCTAACCGCGCTGCCCAATTCACCCTTAAAGTGCGTATTCCTGGCTGGGCCCAGGGCACACCCATTCCTGGTGCCTTGTACACGACGATGGGAAAGTTTGGCGGAAGCACAACGATGGAGTTGAACGGAAAGCCATTGACCTACGGGGTTGAAAACGGGTATGCGATCATCAACAGAAACTGGAACCCAGGA
>JAGWTK010000049.1 GCA_028876035.1 Bacteroidota bacterium | reverse complement strand
GAATGCCGGCGGACTTGGTATGATTGCCATTGGTGTAGGCGGCGCCGATGCCTGCGATGTAATGGCTGGTCTGCCCTGGGAACTAAAATTCCCCAAACTCATCGGGGTAAAATTAACGGGTAAGTTGAATGGCTGGACCGCTCCAAAAGATGTTATTCTTAAAGTAGCTGGCATTCTCACTGTAAAAGGTGGAACTGGAGCAGTGGTAGAATATTTCGGAGAAGGCGCTACCGCGATGAGCTGTACCGGTAAAGGCACTATTTGTAATATGGGCGCCGAGATCGGTGCTACTACCTCTACTTTCGGTTACGATGAAAGCATGAGTCGTTACCTGAAAGCAACCGGTCGCGCCGAAGTAGCTGCCCTTGCTGATGGCATCAAAGAACACCTGACTGCAGATCCCGAAGTATACGCAAATCCCGCAGATTATTTCGACCAGGTGATTGAGATAAACCTTTCTGAACTGGAGCCGCATTTAAACGGACCGTTCACACCCGACCTGGCGACACCCATTTCAAAAATGAAGGAAGCAGCGGCTGCCAATGGCTGGCCCACCAAAGTTGAAGTGGGTTTGATTGGTAGCTGTACCAATTCTTCTTACGAGGATATTTCCCGTGCAGTAAGCCTTGCACGGCAGGTAGCGGAAAAAGATCTCGTGGTAAAATCTGAATACACCATTACGCCGGGTAGCGAACAGGTACGTTTCACCATTGAGCGCGACGGCTTCCTGGATGTATTCAATAAAATCGGGGCAAGGGTATTTGCGAACGCCTGCGGACCTTGCATTGGCATGTGGGATAGGGTAGGTGCGGAGAAAGCAGAGAAGAATACCATTGTGCATTCGTTCAACAGAAACTTCGCGAAGCGTGCCGATGGTAATCCCAACACCTATGCGTTTGTGGCTTCTCCTGAACTGGTTACTGCACTCGCTATCGCGGGCGATCTTACTTTCAATCCACTTACCGATACACTTACGAACGCCAAAGGCCAGCAGGTAAAACTTGATCCACCTTCCGGCGATGAGTTACCTGCTAAAGGATTTTCGGTAGATGATCCGGGCTTCCAGGCGCCAGCAGCCGATGGTAGCAGTGTGGTAGTAAAAGTAGATCCAAAATCGAACCGACTGCAATTGCTCGATCCTTTCGCAGCCTGGGAAGGCACCGATTTAAAAGGATTGAAACTGCTTATCAAAGCCAAAGGAAAATGTACCACAGACCACATCTCCATGGCAGGTCCCTGGCTAAAATTCCGTGGTCACCTCGATAATATCAGCAATAACATGCTGATTGGCGCTGTGAATTTCTTTAACGAACAAACCGATAAAGTAAAAAACCAGCTTACGGGTGCTTACGGTCCCGTTCCTGCTACCCAGCGCGCCTACAAAGCCGCGGGCGTAGGTACGGTGGTAGTTGGCGATGAAAATTATGGGGAAGGCTCCAGCCGGGAACACGCGGCCATGGAACCCCGTCACCTCGGTGTGCGGGCAGTACTCGTAAAGTCTTTTGCCCGTATCCACGAAACCAACCTGAAGAAGCAGGGTATGCTCGCGCTCACTTTTGCTGATAAGGCCGACTATGATAAAATCCAGGAGGACGATACCATGGATATTCTCGGCCTGGATAGTTTCGCACCGGGTAAGGCACTCGCGATTACTTTGCACCATGCTGATGGCAGCACCGATGTAATCAAGGCCAATCATACCTACAATGAACAGCAGATTGAATGGTTCAAAGCGGGCGGAGCGCTGAACATCATTCGCAAGCAGTTCGCTTCAGGGAAATAGTAAGTTCTAATTAATAAGTAAAACGGTCAGGTGTCTAAGGCATTTGACCGTTTTTGTTATTGAAGTTATTGTGACTTGTGGGCAGACTTCTTAGCAGGGGACCCCCGCTTTCGCGGGGGTGACGATCACAAACTTTACGCTTGCGAAAGCCAACTTAATACTTATTACCTACCACTTATTACTTAAAAGTTCTTCCTCGATTACCTCATGAAATACTGGTTCCTGATCCGCCACCCAGGCGGGCAGTGGTTGTGCGAGTATTTTCCAGGTACCATCTTCCCGGCGCATGCGGAACATGATGCGGTTGCCGCGATCATCGCTTACATCTACCGAAAAGAGTTCGTCCTGGAAACCCGGAAGTTTACGAAAGTTAAATTCGCGGAGATGGCCATCGGCCTTGATCAAACGGGTAAACTGTATATTTTTTTTGAATTGAATCTGCATAGTAATAAACTTAGGTGGAGCGGTGGAATGGAATCAAATTTTGTGCTAAACGATAGCGAAAGCGCATTCCGGTCTGTTAAAATTTGTGCACATTATAACGTCGTCATCGGCACGGATTAACAAAGAGCTGGCGGCAGCTACTTATATTTACAGTAAAACGCTTCATGAAATCCTTCATCGTTTGCTTACTGCTTGCGCCCTTGCTTTCAGCAGCCCAGGATTGCAAATTCAAAACGGGGAAAGACCTCATCAATAATAAACCTACGCTGAGTACTGGTTTTATCGACCTCGACGGTAACACGCTCAGTATCGATATCAGCAGCAAGGAAATTGATTTCTTTTTTGTGCTGAATGCGCCTTCTGTCCGTTGCCTTACAGAAGAAACAGAAGCCACCTTTAATTTCGAAGGCGGCAAATCAAAAGTGGAATACCATAACAGCGGCTCCATGAACTGCGACGGCATCTTTCATATTATCTTTAAAAACTCCGCTTATACGCCTTCCCAGCTAACCCGGCTGGCATCAAAAAAAATCGTATCCCTGCAGTTCTCGGGCGGTTCAGGTAAACCTTACCTGATTGAGTTTACTCCGGAACAACAGCAGATACTCAATCAAACCCTCAACTGTGTGATCAAAGAGCATAAATCGGTTTTGTAGCAGCATAAAAAAAGGCTACCGGGTGGGCAGCCTTTATTCTTATCGGTTTTTCCTGTTATTGTTTAATAAAGCGGGCGACGGCGGGCGATTCGTTGTTGTTTGTCATCATCACGGTGTACATGCCTGCAGGCAGGCTGTTTACATTCTTTATTTCAATTTGGTTGGTGCCCGCTACCAGTTGGGTGTTGAGTATTTGCACACGAACACCGTTGCTGTTGAATACGGCAATCTGAACAGTTTTATTACCATCGCTGGAAGTGCGGATAGTGGCTTTGTTTGTTACCGGGTTCGGATAAATATCTACCCGGATACCCTGTACCGGCGTTGCACTTACACTTACCAGTTTGGAGTAGATAAAGCTGCCGTCCAGGTCAACTTCTTTCAGGCGGTAATAATTGATGGACATTACCTGCGCGTCGGTCAAAGTGTAGTCTTTCTGTACCGCGCTGTTGCCGGCTGCGGCCACTTCCCCAATGGATTGCCAGCTGGAGCCATCCGTGCTTTTTTCAACAATGAATTTGCTGGCGTTGTATTCACCATGGGTAGTCCAGCTTACTACAATTACCTTATTGGTCAATGCTGCACTTACATTGGTGAAAGTCACCGGCAACAGGGAAGACGTAACGGGGATGCTGAAGGTGGAAGTATTCGACACCATCGCGCGGTTGTCTGTTGCGGTAAAGGTAAAGCTGGCAGTACCGGTATAGGTTGCGATAGGGGTAAATTTCAGACTGGCTGCTTGTGCGGGCGTCAGCACTTGTCCGGCTGTTACCGCTACATAGCTCGTTCCATTGTTATAACTGAGCGTGCCTGCGGTTGCGGAAGGCAGGGTTACAATCGTGAAGCTGGCCACCGACTCGTCATCGGTTCCCGCCAAAGCGCTGATGGCCGCTGTGCCACCTGTATTGCGGATACTGGAATTAGATACATTGGTAGTCACCGGTGCAATCGCTTTTTCAAAGCTCAGGTTGCCTACTGCAATGGCCTGGAGACCCGGGTTGCTGGCTACCAATGCTGAGTTCAACGTGGTATAGCGGACTTTGATGGATTTGATTGCATTACCATTGAAGTTGACAAACATCGTTCCGTCCTGGGAAGGACTGCCCTGGGTAAGACTGCTTACGTTTGAACCGCCACTGGTGCTGCCGGTGGCCGTGTTGGAAGAGATACCAAACACTGTGGAGGAGGTATTGTATTTCGACAAGGAGGGCAATACGCTGTTGCCATTGGCGTCGTAACCGGTTACGGTCACCTGGTCGATATAGGTATAAGGACTGCTTCCGCCGGGCATATCGATATCGGAGATACCAAAGTTCAGGTTTTGCACCGAAGCAGAGAACGAATAGGTAATGTCGACGTAAGAAGTTTTATTACCCAGGTTGATATCGATTTCCATCGCATCGGTTGAACCCTGCACCTGGAAGTCGGATCCATTTGTATTATTGTTGTTAACGCGCGGGTAAGGCGATACTATCGACCCACTACCAGTGAGGGCTACACTCATGGTGCAGTTGATGCCTGAACCGCCGATATTGCTGGCAGTTCCCGAATAGGAAGGAGCGCCCCAGGCCGGCGAAAATGAAGAACCGAGGTCGAGCGTATAATTTGTCTGCGCTTCCAGTTTTCCCACTGCGGCCGTAACAACCAGGGTGATGAATGTAAAAATCTTTTTCATGGTATCGAGGGATGGTTTGTTTTGTAACATCGTGATACCATGTTGACAATTCAGCGGCCAAATGCGATTACATATCGCTGTTAGTTGATAACTAACGCACTATAATAAAGGTGACCCTTGTCCGATTTTGGATTTCTTCCCCGGATGGGAATTAAAGTATGGTTTATGGACGCGCAGGGCGAAGCAAACATAAAGAAGCCCGCTGATGGACAGCGGGCTTTTTACGTAGTTATAACTATGATAACGATTAATAACGATAGTGCTCGGGCTTGAACGGACCGTTTTGCGGAATGCCGAGGTAGGCAGCCTGGTCAGCCGTGAGCTCATCCAGTTCAACACCAATTTTGGCGAGGTGGAGACGGGCTACTTTCTCATCGAGGTGCTTGGGCAATACATATACTTTGTTCTCGTAGCTCTTGTGGTTGGTCCACAATTCGATTTGCGCCAGTGTTTGGTTGGTAAAGGAGTTACTCATTACAAAGCTGGGGTGACCAGTAGCACAACCAAGGTTTACCAGGCGACCTTCCGCCAGTACAATCACTTCTTTGCCATCGATATTGTACAGATCCACCTGGGGTTTGATGGTGTCTTTGGTATGACCGTAATTTTTATTCAGCCATGCCATATCGATTTCAATGTCGAAGTGTCCGATATTACAAACGATCGCCTTGTCTTTCATCAGGCGGAAATGTTTTTCCGTGATCAGGTCGCGGCAACCGCTGGCAGTAACAATAATGTCGGCTTCTTTTACGGCGTCTACCATTTTCTTTACTTCAAATCCGTCCATCGCAGCCTGGAGCGCGCAAATGGGATCGATTTCCGTTACGATTACGCGGCAACCAGATCCTTTCAGCGAAGCTGCAGAACCTTTACCCACATCGCCATAACTTCCTACTACTGCCACTTTACCGGCCATCATTACATCCGTAGCACGACGAATCGCATCCACCAATGATTCTTTACAACCGTATTTGTTGTCGAATTTAGATTTGGTAACAGAGTCGTTTACGTTGATGGCAGGAATGGGCAGGGTGCCTTTTTCCATGCGCTCATACAGGCGGTGTACACCCGTGGTGGTTTCTTCACTCAATCCTTTTACATGCTGGATCAGTTCGGGGTAACGGTCAAATACCATATTGGTGAGGTCGCCACCATCATCGAGGATCATGTTCAGCGGGCGATCGGTGCTGCCGAAGAACAGGGTTTGCTCAATGCACCAGTCGGCTTCTTCCTGTGTTTGACCTTTCCAGGCAAAAACACCAATGCCAGCAGCGGCAATGGCAGCAGCGGCCTGGTCCTGCGTAGAGAAGATATTGCAGGAGCTCCAG
The DNA here is from genome assembly GCA_028876035.1 of Bacteroidota bacterium. GTDB lineage: Bacteria > Bacteroidota > Bacteroidia > Chitinophagales > Chitinophagaceae > JACMLD01. The sequence continues at coordinate 9,225 of JAGWTK010000049.1, read as the reverse complement.
CGCACTTCAGCACCGAGGGCTACCAGCGTTTCAATCAGGACGGCTGTTTGGATCGTCATGTGCAGGCAACCGGCAACGCGCGCACCTTTCAAAGGCTGGCTGGCACCATATTCCGCACGGAGCGCCATCAGTCCGGGCATTTCTGCTTCGGCCAGGCGAATTTCTTTACGACCCCATTCTGCAAGGCTCATATCTTTTACCTTGTAAGGAAGTTTTAAATCGACAGACTGCAATTTGGTTGACATGTTATATTTTTTTGAGGAATTGTTAAGACGCAAAGGTATAGTGCAAGAACAAAATACCGGCCTCGATTCGATCTTTTAGAACAAAAAGCTAGTTTGTGTATATTTGGTAGAACAAATTAAAGGACAATCATGGAAACAGCCGGTCTAAAAGAAAAAAGCGCGCTGCCCCTCGATGAAAAGGACATCCGGATTCTACGGCTTTTACAGCAGAATGCAAAAATGACCGTGCGTGAAATTGCGGCGGCCGTCCACCTTAGCACTACACCGGTGCATGAACGCATCAAGCGCATGGAGGAAGATGGTATCATTTTGCAATACGCTGCGCTGGTCAACCACGCACGGGTGAACAAGGGGTTGATGGTGATCGTGTACATCTCGCTCAAAGAGCACAATAAAAAATCAGGTGCCCGCTTTATTAAAACCATACACGAATTGCCGGAAGTAATCGAATGCTATAATATTTCCGGCGAATTTGACTTTATGCTGAAGGTTGTAGCCGAGAGCATGGACGCCTACTACGATTTTCACGTGAACAAGCTCGGTCAGCTCGAAAACATAGGGCATATGCAAAGCACCTTTGTGATGGGGGTGGTGAAGCAGACGCACTTGCTGGTTTAACAGGTACTAAGTACCAAGTACTGAGTACCAAGACAATCGTTGTCCATGTGAATACCTTCGGTTTGCGTATCTCCCGACACCATGTCCTACAAAAGTCCGCCTCGTATATTTGGGTGTCTGGCAATTATGTGGAATAGTATTCAATCGCTTCCAAATAACAAAAGGGACAAGTTTTACACACAGTAATTCTATGTGTTTCTATGTCCCTATTTAGCTATGTGCTGAAAAAACCTCTTTAAGTTTATTGCTTTTTGGTCTTCTTCAGGTTTGATACCGGTGGCTTCACCTCATCCGGAGCCAATTGCTTGAAATCTTCTTTGCTTACTTTGTCCTGTTTGCCAAGATAGCTCCAGTCGATAGCCTTCATGTATTTTCGGAAAGTCGTGTTCAGGTCGGCTGTTTTTACCAGCGGGATGGTACTGTTGATTTTTTCAAACAAGCGCCAGTCGCCCGAAGCTTCGCAAAAGCCAAGCTGTCCGGCCTGGAAGCTGCTGGCTTCGTTGGTCATGTAGTAATCCGTGAGGTATTGTTTTTTCTTGTCTTGTACTTCTTTATCGGTGAAGCCATTCTTTTTGATATCGTTGATAATATCGGTCATTACCTGTAGCGACTGCTTCGGATCGATGGTGCTGATGTACAATGCGGCGGTGGGTTGCTGGATGGTGTTATTGCTGTAAAAGGCCGCCGGGGCATAGGACAGGCTGCGCTTGGTACGCAGCTCCACGAAGTAACGATCGTACAAAATACTCATGGCAAATTCAAACAAAGGCCCGTCGCCGGAATTATACTTCGGCGCATTCATATTGCCGATGATATAGTTGGTTGCCAGGTCGCGGTCTTTTATAGTTGCTTTGGGGCCGCCCACTTTGCGTGCACTGGGAATTTTTGCAGCACTTCCTTCGGGGAGTTTGGCCAGTGTATTTTTTATTTTATTCAGCAGGTCCTGCTCGTCGATATTCCCCACTACTACCAGGAAGCATTTCTTTTTGCCGGCGAGTTTTGCGTAATAAGCCCTGGTATCAGCCAACGAAATCTTCCCGAGGCTTTCGGCCGTGCCCGAAGGAATTTTTGCATAGTCGGTTCCTCCAAACAGGCTTTGTGCTGCCATCCGGCGCAGGTAGGTATCCGGGTCCGATTCCTGTTGCTTTGCCGCTGATATCATTTGGTTCTTGAGTACGGTGAATTCGTTTTCGTCCATGGCGGGATGGAAAATGGCATCCGTGAACATGGCCCAGCTGTCTGTCCATTTATCATTGAGGCAGGTCATGGTCATACGACTATAATCTTTTGCCGCGGTACTGCTGAAGCTGGTGCCGAGCTTATCGGCTTTAGCAGCGAAATCATCCTTGTTCATGGAGCTGGTGCCGCCATTCAGTGCCAGGTTCATGGCCAGTTGTTCGATACCCTGGTTGGCTTCAGTAATATTCGCCGTACCACCTTTGATAAACAGGCTGGCGGTGACCACTTCTTTCGGCGTTTTCTTGAATATTATTTTCAATCCTTCGTAATTGATTTCTTTGGTGGCACCCTGCGCCATGGTTTGAACGGCCGACAGGCAAAAGAGCACAATAGCGGTGATACTATATTGAACTTTTTTCATACTGTATACGTGGTGATTAGTTAAACAATGCGTCAACGTTGGTCACATTCCAGTTCTTCTGTTGCGCCGGGTTCATCAGGAGGCCTTTTACACAAGGCTTTCCTTTGATGTATTTACGTACATAGTCCTGCAGATCGGCCCTGGTAATTTTATTTATTTCGTTGATATAGCTGAAATAATAATCGAGGGAGGCGGAGGCCCACCAAAAGCTGAGTGTATGTACATAATTTGACGTTACTTCCCGGCTGTATTTTTCCTGGTTGGCCAGTTTTGTTTTAGCCGTTTCGATTTGTTCGTCGGTAAAATAATCCGGAGCGTCGAACTGGTCGATTTGCTGTTGCAATGCTTTGAAGGAAGGCTTGAACTTACCTGGATTGGGAATCATGAACAGGGTAATGGGTCCAACATGTTTCTGCGTTGAATAGTTGATCCCCAAGTTGAGTGCATAACCACTATCGACCAGGCTTTTTTGAAACTTTGAATTCTTTTGACTGAGGATATACGAAAACACATCGGCTACTACCGTATTCTTAACGTCATTACGGGTATCGGGTCCCATCCAGCCAATTTCCAGTGCAGGCACCTGTGCATTCGGACTGGTTACGGCGAAACTGAGCGAATCAGCCGGGTTCAATGGTTTGAATTCGGGGATCGGCCATTTTTGGAACGGATCAAATTCACTCGGTTTCCAGTCGCCAAATATCGTCGCTACCTGTTTAAGAATATCGTCTTTCTTCACATTGCCCGCTACCAGCAGGATCGAATTGTTGGGGTAATAATATTTGTCCTTGATGGTATTCATCTTCTCGGTAGTGCAGGTAAGGATCACATTGTGATCGCCTATCACGTTTTTGCGGGAGAAAAGATCGCCCCACATCTTGTGGTTGAACTTATCGATCAGCGGCCAGAACGGACTGCTCTCTGCGCGCTGGAACTCGCCATCTACTACCGGGTTTTCTTTTTTCATTTCTTCTGTGAGAAACAGGGGGTAACGAATGGCGCTGTTTAAAAACTTTAATCCTTCCACCACATCGGCACTGCCCAGTGTGAAAAAGTAATTCACTCTTTCTGTCTGCGTGGTGCCATTGAACTGAATACCCAGTTCATTAATGCGTTCGAGGTACTTTTCCTGGGAAGGAATGTCTTTGTTGGCTTTAAAGAACATGTGCTCGTACAAATGCGAAAGGCCGTTGAATTCCGGCGATTCGGTGTACGACCCGTTCTTCACGGCAATCTCAACAGTAGCCAGCGGAACAGAATTGTCTTCGAGGATCAATACTTCGAGTCCGTTGGGCAATTTCGACAGGTGAATATTCGGTGGCCAATCGGCCTGCGCCATTGTTGCGCTTGCGAGCAGCAGTGAGATACTGCAGAGGAGGAATTTATTCATGACTGGAGTTTTGTTGGTTTTTGTGAATTGGAAGCTATTGGCTTTTGGCCTTTAGCCTTTGGCTGGTACGTCAGCACGAGATGCGTCAATTATTTAACTTGATCGCCGGCAGCAACCAACCAAATGCTAACTGCTAACGGCTAATAGCCAATAGCTGTCCTGTAAGCGTAAACGAATTTAGTGCTTGACGCAGCACGAAGGAGACGGATTGTTTAAACGGCTTTTAATCCACCCGAAAGGTAAGACGCATCCTTGTTAAAGAAAATCGAAGAACAGACGGCGGGCGATTCTACCCATTTACCGGGGGACCCTTTGTAGCTTGACCATGTCGGCCACGATCTTATCGATGGGAAGCGTAACAGCATCTGCAGAAAAATCCTCCCAGTTCACAAAACGGAAGGTTTCTGTTTCGCCTGTGCGCTCGTAAACGGCATCCTGTTGCATATCGAAGTCGAAGGGTTTGTCACGCAGCGGTACCGTGATCGGCTCAAGCGCTTTGGCGAAATAATAAATGGCGATGATCTGATCCCCGGGGCGAAAAGCACTTTCCTGGAAATAGTCGGTCGTATAGATATGATCGCCCACTTCTACCCGGAGCTTCATTTCTTCCATGAATTCACGTGCCAGGCAATCGCGGGTTCCTTCGCCGGTTTCGAGTCCGCCCCCGGGAAACTTGGTATAAAAGTTACCGCGAATATGTTCGTCGCTGACCAAAACCTGTTGTTGTTCGTTGATGAGTATGCCGTATACGCGCACCGTGAGCATGTTAAAACCATTTTTTCTTCATGAAATACCAGCTGATGATAACTGAGATCACCACGGATAATATCAGGGGAATATAGAACGCATGGGGAGATGCAGAGTAGGGGATGGGCACGTTCATACCATAAATGCCGGTGACCAGTGCGGGCAAAGAAAGAATGATGGTGATGGACGTGAGCCGCTTCAATACATTGTTCATGTTATTGTTGATAATGCTGGCAAAGGCATCCAATGTACTGCTGAGGATATTGGTGTAAATATTCGCCATTTCCAGTCCCTGTGAAATATCTACCACCAAATCTTCCAGGAATTCTTTTTCTTCTTCGTTCAATCCAAGAAAATTCGTGCGGGCGATTTTCATCAACAAAATTTCATTGCTGCGGAGTGCTGTTACGAAATACACCAGGCTTTTCTGGATCTTCATCAGTTCCAGCAATTCTTCATTGCGGTTGCTGTCGTACAGTTTTTGCTCCATGAGGTTGCGCCGCTGGTTAATTTCTTTCAGCGACTCCATATAGGTCTGGGAGATCTTTTCAAAAATCTTCAGCACCATCATCTTGCGGTTGTCGGGGTGCCGGTTCTGGAAAGTGTTCAGGAATTTCTTGATGGCACCGTTTTCAAACGAATTGACTGTGATGATCTGGTTATGGGTGAGGATGATACAGATTGGTATGGTTATATAATAGGCATCGCTGTCGTTAAAGGAATTGTTTTCGGTAGGTGTTTTGATGACTATCAGTTTCACATTGTCTTCTTCTTCGAAGCGGCTTCGCTCGTCGATATCCAGTGAGTCGGCCAGGAAGTCGAGCGGAATTTCCAATGATTCGGAAAGCGCTGAAAACTCTTCCTGTTTCAGCGGCGGCAATACGTTTACCCAGGCACCGGCTTCGGGCATATCTACCGATACTACTTTGTGATCTATATTTTTGAAGTACTGGATCAAGGAAGGAGGGGTTGTATTGATTGGCGCAAAGATAGGAGCTAGAATTTAAGATATAAGATGTTTTGATCTGAGAAATCGCTCACGCCGGATTTTTTGATTGCTGGATTTCTTGATGTATTGATATCGCTGATGGCTGATGGCTGATTTGGGATCAGCTTAAGAAAATGTAACCGTCTGGGATATTTAAGATACGCGATGTCGGGATATAGGTATGGTGGACAAGGGGTCTTTGGTTTCGATATCGTCTGTTAACATCAACCTTCCTACTTTTTATGACGAACCTCGAGCCTGAACGCTCTGCCAGCGGCCAGAAGCCAGTGGCTGCCGATGCTGGATTTTTTGATTTCGTCATCTTGAACCAGCATTAAACTCGCTGCTTTTTTACAATGAGCTTCAACGCCTGACTCGCTACCAGCAGCTAGCGGCTTGTAGCCAGTAGCTTATTGCTCGCAGGCGCCGCAAAAAAAAATCCCGAAAACGAAAACGTCTCCGGGCTTTACCGAGGTCCCTAGCGGATTCGAACCGCTGTAGAAGCTTTTGCAGAGCTTTGCCTAGCCACTCGGCCAAAGGACCATTTTTAAATCGCTGCGAAAATAGAAGTTTTTGGGCAAAATTCTCAATTTTTGAAAGAACTTGCAGGCAGCGCATCAAACATTTTATATGCAACGAATCGCGGAATCGGAACTCATCATCAATAGCCGGGGTGCCGTGTACCACCTCGATACGCGCCCGGAGGAAATCGCATCTACCATCATCACAGTTGGAGACCCCGATCGGGTAGCGATGGTTAGCCGCTACTTCGACCGGATCGAACATCAAAACCAGCACCGCGAATTCATCACCCATACCGGCTGGCTGGGCAATCGCCGGATATCCGTTGTATCCACCGGCATCGGCACCGATAACATCGATATCGTGCTCAACGAACTGGATGCCCTCGTGAACATCGACTTCAACACCCGGACCATAAAGCCAGCACTGCAATCGCTGGACATCATTCGCGTGGGCACCTCCGGCTCGCTGCAAAAAGACATCCCGGTGGATGCTTTTGTGGCGTCTACCCACGGACTGGGTATCGATAACCTGCTCAATTTTTACCGGCTCGAACAAAACGACGAAGATAACCAGCTTGTACAGGCTTTTATTACGCAAACACAATTGAACAGCCGGATCGCTGCACCCTATATCGCAGGCGCTGGCAGTGGTCTGCTCAAACATTTTGTCGACGGGTTTCATCACGGTATCACCGTTACTTGTCCGGGTTTCTACGGTCCCCAGGGCAGGGTACTCCGACTTGGACTTACCAATCCTGGTTTGGTGGATAACCTCACTGCATTTTCGTTTGGTCAGCATCGCATCAGCAATTTTGAAATGGAAACCGCGGCGATTTACGGACTGGGTAAATTATTGGGACACCAATGCCTAAGCCTCAGTGCGATTGTGGCCAATAGGGTAGACCAGGAATTTTCGAAAGACGGTGGTAAAACCGTGGACAACCTTATCCGGCGCACACTCGAAATCTTATCAGCGCGTTAACAATTCAGCGACTGTCTTGCCTCCTGCCACAATTATGGTAATTTTGCCGGCTGTCAACGGTTCTTATAATTCTATTGCTGCATGAACATACATTTTTACAAATACCAGGGTACAGGCAATGATTTCGTTATCCTCGATAACCGCCAGGGCATCTATAATGCGCTTACCAACCAACAGGTAAAACAAATTTGCGAACGCAGGTTCGGGATAGGGGCAGATGGACTCATGATGCTCAATAACCGGCCCGGTTATGATTTCGAAATGAAATACTACAATTCTGATGGCAACGAAGGTTCAATGTGTGGAAACGGTGGACGTTGCCTGGTGAAATTTGCCAGTCATATGGGCATTTTTAAAAGCGTTTATACATTCATCGCCTCAGATGGCGAACACGAAGCAGAGATCGACAGCGATGGAACCGTTAGCCTGAAAATGAATGATGTAAAGCGCGTGAGCGAATACGGAGGCGATTATATCCTGGACACCGGTTCACCCCATTATGTAAAGCTGGTGAATGATGTGAACAGCTATGACGTATACAAAAGAGGCCGTGAAATCCGCCATAGCAATGGATTTGCCGAGAAAGGCATCAACGTGAATTTTGTGCAGCAAAAAAGTGATCATGAAATCATCGTACGCACCTACGAACGCGGCGTGGAAGACGAAACCTGGAGCTGCGGCACCGGCGTCACGGCTTCTGCACTGGTATGTTACCACAACGAAACCGGCTACAACGATGTAACCGTTTTTACAAAGGGCGGCAAACTCACCGTTGAATACGATCGGGTAGATGAGGATAATTACAATAATATATTCCTGTGTGGGCCGGCGGAGAAGGTGTATGAGGGGGATATTAGTATTTAGTCGTTAGTCGATAGTCGATAGTCCTTAGTCCTTAGTCCTTAGTCCTTAGTCCTTAGTCAAGACGGCAAATGTAAGCGTCATTCCTGCGTCCCGATGCATCGGGAGGAATCTCCTGCCGCTTAGTAGTCCAAGCTTCTTCCTGTTCAGTGCAGGTGCCGGAAGTCGCCGATAAAATCAAGAAATCCAAAAATCCAAAAATCAAAAGAATACGCGCCAGCCATATCTTACATCAAAATATTTTATATCTTAATTCACTCCTTTCCCATTCGGCCAATCGGTTCCTGCATAAAAAAATACACCAGTAAAGAGATAAAGATGCAGCTGGTTACGTACCAGTAAAACCACGATTCATGTCCTGCATTTTTTGCCCAGAGCGCGATGTATTCGGCGGTACCGCCAAAAATGGCAACGGTGATGGCATAGGGAAAGCCAACGCCCAGCGCACGTACTTCTGCCGGAAACAGTTCTGCTTTTACTACTGCATTGATAGAAGTATATCCGCTTACGATAATCAATGATGCCATCAACAGCAGGAATGCGCTCGACATATCACCCACATGACTCAGTTGGTTGAATAATGGAACCGTACAGAGCGTTCCCAAAACGCCAAAGCCAATCAACAATGGTTTTCGGCCGGTTTTATCGCTCAGCCAACCGAACGCGGGTTGCAGCAGCGCAAATAGTAACAATGATAAAAATGATAGCTGGGTCGACTGATCCTTGGTAAACCCTGCGGTATTGACCAGGAACTTTTGCATATAGGTGGTATAGGTATAAAAGGCCAAAGTGCCCCCGAGGGTGAGTCCGGCCACGGTAGCGATCGCTCTTGGATGTTGGAACAGCGCTTTCAATTGCCCTCGACCCTTTGTTTGCTTTTCCTGTTTGAAGGCTTCGGTTTCGGGTAGTTGTGCACGCAGGTACAACGCCACCAGCGATAAAAGTGCACCCACCACAAATGGAATACGCCAGCCCCAGTCGTGCAGCTCCTGCTTGTTGAGCCATTGCTGTAAGATGAGTTGTAACCCAAGTGCAAGTAGTTGTCCGCCTATTAATGTCACATATTGAAAGCTTGCAAAAAAACCTCTTTTCTCCGGGTGAGCCACTTCACTAAGGTAAGTAGCAGACGCACCGTATTCGCCACCCACACTCAGTCCCTGGATCATGCGCGCGACCAGCAATACTAACGGTGCCGCCAAACCGATTTGGTGATAACCAGGCAATAAAGCGATTAGCAAAGAGCCCAGCGACATCAGTAACACCGAAACCG
>JAGWTK010000048.1 GCA_028876035.1 Bacteroidota bacterium | reverse complement strand
TTTTCGTGATCCTGGTAACCAGCGTTATTATGATGGCAGGTTCAGTCTTTTATGGAAGACCTAAGCTGGAGCTGATCAACGACGAAACCCCATTGTCGTAGTCACATCACTTAAAAGGATATGTTGCTAAAGCGGGAATGGATGACGAGTGCGGGGCTATTGTTTGCCCTGGATGGTTTGTATACGTGGCTCTGGCAAATCGGGTAAAAAAAGCAAACCCCATCTGGCATAATAGAACTATCCATTTTTGTAATGCAATGGAGAATCGTATATGACTGTTATTACCTGGTAGCGCCGCGTCTGTAGAAAAGCTGGCAGCTCAGCTAGTAGATCCACTCAGGTTCCAAAAAGGCCTGTGATTGTTGTGTCGAAGGCGTAGTGTCTTAGCGCCGGCATAAAACTTTGACCGCCGCTGTTTCGGAATAATTGGTTGAACTTCAATCAATTATAAATCGGCGCCCTTAAACATCCATAACAACCAGCGGCTTTGCAAGCGGGAATTGCTTACTGAAAATAGGTGGTTGGCCTACCTGGATTCGAACCAAGACAAACAGAACCAAAATCTGTCGTACTACCATTATACTATAGGCCAATCTGTAAATGGAGTGCAAAAATAAGGCAACGGTGCATTGGTTCCAAACGCTTTTTTGCGCTGATGCGCGATGAAGTTTTGGCTACTAGTGTAACGATTATTTAATTAGTATACTATCTTTTCCTGTGTATGTCCATTGGAATGGCTTTGCCCTTTCCTTGTTGTAAGTGGTGATATATTCCAGTATTTGTGCAGTCATTTGTTTGGTTGATGTCCATATCCCTCCTTTGATGACATCTTTCTGGAGCATATTAAACCATATCTCAATTTGGTTTAACCAGGAAGCATAAGTTGGTGTGTAGTGAATATTTATTTTTCTTTTTTTGCTTAGCCATTCCTGTACAATTACATTCTTATGAGTATGATAGTTGTCAACAATGATATGTAGGGTTGTATTTCGGTAAGATTTGTCCAATAGTTTAAGGAAGCTCAGGAAGTTGACACTATTGTTAGCATCAATTTGCTTGCCTATAATCTGTCCGTTATGCACTGCCAGTGAGGCGATCAAAGATACCGTTCCGTTCCGCTTGTAGGTCGTCGTTTGTCGCCTGGGATTTCCACTTCTCAGCGGTAACTCTGGTTGTCTGCGATCTAAAGCCTGCAGTTGGGTTTTCTCATCAACACAAAGTACAATAGCATTTTCCGGGGGGTTCATATACAACCCTACAATGCTCAGCATTTTTGATTCAAATTCCGGATCAGGGCTTTTGCCACACCAATATTCAACCTTATGAGGCTTTAAAGCAGCCTTCTTTAACACCTGGTGCACTTTCGACTGACTCATCCCAACCGATTTTGCAATGCGTCTTTGCGACCAATTGGTATACCCTTTGGATGGATTCTCACAAGCTTTTTGAATCACCCGTGCTTCATCCACAGCTGTAAAAGTGGAAGGCTTACCTGAACGAGCTGCATCCTTTAAACCATCAAGACCGAATTCCCTAAAACGCTTACGCCATTTGTTAACAATCATTCGGGTCACGCCAGTTAACGCCATAATCTCGTCCAAGCTCTTCCCCTCCAAGGAAAATAAAATGATATTAGCCCGCAAAACATAGCGCTGCTCCAACTTATGCGAACGGCTCATCATCAGTAATTCATTGCGCTGCACTTCAGAAGCATTAATCGGTTGAGAGAGTCGGCCCATGCCCTAAAGATAATATTATATTAGTATATTAACTAAATAATCATTACACTAGTAGCTATATTGGTATCCAATCTCCGCTACCATCATTTTTTGCTTATTGTAGCATACATCTTTCTGGCGCAGGCCCTTGCTGTCATAGATGTACTTCCAAACCTGGTAATCGGTGCTCCCTTCAGGAACCACCGTCATTTGAACAGGTAATTTGCCGCTGCTGTATTCAAACATATAATCGGGGAGGATGCGCTTTGCCCGGCTGTTATAGCGCGCTACATCGGTGAGCCGGTGTTCACTGTCGTAGTAATAATAATACACGCCCAGCAAGCCGTTTCTTCTGGTGGCCTTCTCTTCTCCTGCATTGCCATTTTCGTCTGCTACAAAATTTACCATGGTCGTGTCTGTTCCGTTTTTCACTTTGAGCATGCTGGCAGGGGCGCCGTTGCTGTTGTAGGACCAAATATGTTCTTCTGTTTCTGTAGGGTCGTTCACAGGCACCGCCGTACTGATGATGCTGTTCAGTTTTCTTGCATCTGTGTAATTATATCGGCTGGTATTGACGGCGTCTTCTGAACTGTCTACCGTTTTTATGAGCAGACCACTGTTGTCGTAGTATGCCTTTAGCCAGGATTCCGGTGCATCCGGCACTTTGGTATAAGTGACCACCAGGTTCTGGGAGGGATACACCGTTTGCTCCAGCGTCACCGGCTTTTCGCCAGGGGCAATATTGGAAGGAGTTACTACTACTTTTTTCACTTTGTTGTCGCGCAGTTGCTGATAGTTCAGCTGGATTTGTTCTGTAACAACAATATCCTTGTAGTAATACTGAGCGATGCAGGCGGGCCCGCAGCAGACGAGCAGGGCGGCAGTAATAAGCTTGTTCATGATAGTATAACGACAGCGGGCCCTGATTAATGTATTTTAGGCCAGTAAAAAATTGATAATTATTTTTAAGCAAATTTACTGCCGTGTCTCATTCCAAAGAGAGAGCTGAGAAAATATGCCTGAACTGCGGCGCTGTGCTCACCGGCAGGTACTGCCATGTTTGCGGCCAGGAAAACATTGAACCCAGGGAATCGTTTTGGGGCCTGGTTGCTCACTTTTTCAACGATATTACCCATTTCGACGGTAAGTTTTTCAGTACCGGAAAATACCTGCTCACGCGGCCCGGGTTTTTGTCGGCCGAATACATCAAGGGGCGGCGGGCTTCTTATCTACATCCCATCCGGATGTACGTTTTTACATCTGCGTTTTTTTTCATCATCGTATTTTCCTTGTTCAACCCCGAAGGACTCATCCATCTCGGAGGCAGGGAAATCCATGAAAAAGAACTTGCCGAACTGAAGGAGGCGGCCGATGGACTCAAAGAACAAATGCCTGGTACAAAAGACAGTGTAATGATGGCAGCCATGGGAAGGGCCCTGGTGAACATCAACCGGCATGTGGCTGCCCTGGAAGTACAGGTGGCAAAAGACAAGCAGGACGACTCTGCCCGCAAAGCGATTACCCGGCAGGTGGTGGATACCGTTGCAAACAACATTAACCGCGATTCGGGGGCTATTCATTTGTCTGCATCTGCAGATAAACCAAATCAACCTACCCTGCGTGTCCGGGGCAAAAAGGTCGACTTTGAAATTCTGGCCGCTTATGATTCTGTACAAAAGGAATTGCCGGAAGCAAGACGGGATGACTGGTTCACGAGAATAGTAACGCAACGGACACTGTTTCTCAGGAAAAAATTCAAGGCTAACAAAGAGGAAGGGATAAACCTCTTGATAGAAAAATTCATGCACAACCTGCCCAAGGCATTGTTCGTATCACTACCTCTTTTCGCGCTTATCCTGGCCATGCTTTACTCACGCAGGCAATTTTTATATACCGAACACGCAATATTTTCGATTCACCTGTACTGCGCCAACTTCATTTTCCTGCTGCCGGTATTTGCGCTTAACAAACTGAGCGATGCCACGGGCTGGACCTGGTTGCAGATCATTAATACGCTCATCTTTATCGGCAGCTATCTCTATCTCTATAAGGCCATGCGCAGGTTCTATGCGCAGAGCAGGGGAAAAACCATCGCGAAATTTATCCTGCTGAACATTGTTTCATTCATTGTGGTAATGTTGTTAATGCTTGGTTTCTTTTTTCTTTCAATCTGGCAATTTTCATAAATAAATGCTCATCTATGGATGCTCCGGTTCAGTCATTCGCGCGTTTGGTTGGTATTATGGACGATTTACGGGAGAAATGCCCCTGGGACAGAAAGCAGACCATTCATACCCTCCGGCAACTCAGTATCGAAGAATTGTATGAGCTGGCAGATGCCATTACCGAAGAAGACTGGCAGGGTATCAAAGAAGAATTGGGTGACCTGATGCTGCACATTGTATTCTATGCAAAGATTGCCCGTGAACAGGAGAAATTTACACTGGAACAGGTGATGGATGGCATTTCTGAAAAACTCATTGCCCGTCATCCGCATATTTACGGGAACGGTCCGGATGGGACGCCGGTGGTCGTGAACGATGAAGAAGATGTTAAAAGAAATTGGGAGAAACTAAAATTAAAGGAAGGAAAGAAGTCGGTTTTGAGCGGTGTACCCAAGTCCCTCCCTTCGGTCGTAAAAGCCATGCGCCTGCAGGAAAAAGCGAAGCAGGTAGGCTTTGAATGGGATACCCGAGAACAGGTTTGGGACAAAGTGCTGGAAGAAATGGCCGAATTGCAGGAAGCAGTGGCCTCGGGCAGCCAGGAACGTTCTGCAGAAGAACTCGGCGACCTGCTCTTTTCACTGGTCAACTATGCACGATTTTTGCAGGTGGATGCCGAAAACGCGCTGGAAAAAACAAACAAAAAGTTTATTTACCGCTTCACCAAAATGGAGGAAGCGGCAGCAGCCCGGCACCAAATGCTGACAGATATGACGCTCGCCGAAATGGACGCGCTCTGGAACAGCATTAAAAAGCAAAACCCCGCATCTTGAAAAATTTTTTTCAACAGGTAGTCAAAAAAAATGTCTTCTTTATCCTCGGGGCTGCCTGGCTTTTCACGATTGCTTTTATCATTGACAATTATTGGTATTCGTCTTCTTCCCCGCGCTACCTGCGTAAGAACATCGAAGCGGATATACAGCAACAGGAAAAAGACTTCAGCCAGTTGCTGTCCGATACTGCACTGCTGTCACGCCTCCATGACCAGAACTATTCGGTTGCGCAATTAAACCAGCTGACGGAGAAAAAGAGCTACGGTATCTTTCTCTACCACGACGATGGTTATGGAAGCCGTGAGCTTCGTTTCTGGAACACACAATTGATTCAACCTCCCGCCACAATCGTAACGGGGGATGACATCAACGAGCTGGTGCGTCTGATCAACGGGCAATATATTTGTTTGCGCCGCAACCTGGTATTGTCGGGCAGCCGTAAATGCATCCTGGTGGGGCTGGTGCCGGTACGTCTTGAATACAACCTTGAAAATGCCAATCTAAAAAAGGAGTTTGTCAACTACCCGCAGGCGGACAGAAGCGTATCAATTACGGATCGGGCGACCGACTACCCGGTGAACAGCGCTTCCGGGAAAACCTTGTTCTACCTGCAGGCAAAATTCCTGGCAGAAAAAGAAGGCACCAACTGGATCAGTCTTACCCTTAACCTGATGGCCATCGTGCTGCTGCTAATCGTACTGCACAACGCGGCCCATTATTTCTCCATCGCGTACAGCTATATCGCCGGCATTCTCTTCCTCCTGGGATCGGTACTGCTGCTTCGCTCGCTCACTTATTTTTTCCCTTCGGTACTCAACCTCCGGCAATACGAACTCTTTGACCCAAGCACCTACAGCTCAAATCTCGTCCTGAATTCCCTCGGTGATTTGTTGATCAATTCCTTTCTTTTTTGCTGGCTGATTCTTTTTATACGCCGCGAAACAGGCAGCAGGCGTTTCCATATTGAACCAAAAAGCTTCTGGTACTGGCCGGCACTGCTGGTACCCGTGATACTGCTGGTGGTGGTCACTTTTGTATTTTCCGATATTATCAAAAGCCTGATCGCAGATGCGCGCATATCGTTCAACGTTACCAATTTTTTCAGCCTGACCAACCTCAACAGCCTGGGCGGATTTATCGTTCTGGCTACTTTGTCGCTCAGCTTTTTCTTTTTATCCCAGGTAGTGCTGCAACTCATTGCGCCCCTGCAGCGGGGTAAACAGTATGTTGTTTATATTATCATCGCCATTACCGGGCTGGTGTTGCTGTCGGTCGTCAGAAGCTATTCATTTGTACAGCTCAATATCTATGTGCTGATATGGCTGCTGGCCTATGTTTGGTTCATGCAGCAGCACATCGTGGCGGGCTACGATTTCAAACTGGCCATTTCAGAGGTGCTGGTATGGTTGTTTATTTTTTCATTTTCGATTGCCTCGATTATCGTGATCGAAAACAAACGGATCGAATTACAGGAAAGAATGCGGTATGCCGAAAAGCTGTCAATCCAGGCGGACCCTTACGGCGAGAAACTGCTGAGTATTGCCCTTGCCTACTTCGACAACGATTTCCTCTACCACAATTTTGACCGCTTCCTTACACCGGCCAGCAACCGGCAATTGAAAGACAGTCTCACCAACAAAAACTTTTTACCCTACCTGTATAAGTACGATACATGGATCTATACCTTCGATTCTTCCGAAAACCATCGCCCCCTCTTCAATGAAGATAACCCGGTCTCCTACGATACCCTCGACATCATCTTCAGGGTAGAAGGCAGGCCTACCAACGTACGCGACCTTCGCTACTTCTCGAAGTCGTTCGATAATTATTCCTATATCTATAAGAAGGCGGTTAAAGATGAAGCTGACAAAACCATCGGCTATTTCTTCGTGCTGTCGAAACCCAAACGGTACAAGAACGACGCACTGATTCCGGAACTGCTGCGCCCGCAACAGGAATACCTGCCCGAGTACAGTTCCAATTTTGCTTTCGCCGTTTACCGCGGCCGCCGGCTGGTGGACTATTTTAATGAATACCGTTTCCCTGCTGTGCTGTCGCCCGCGCAGGTGCCCAAAGTAGAATACGAACAGCGAACCCAAAACGGCTACGACGAACTTTGGTACAGCAATACCGATAAGGTGGTAGTCATTGTCCGAAAGGACAATTACATCATCGAAGGAATGACCTTGTTTGCTTACCTGTTTACGACCTTCCTGGTGCTGCTGGCGGTGTTTCGCTTCTTCTCGATACTGGTGGTAACGCGCCTCCGCTGGCATCTTATCCGCCAATATTTCCAGGTGAATATCCGGTCGCAGATCCACGGCACCTTTATTTTGATAACCCTGATTTCATTTATCGTCATCGGTATAGCCACCATCTTCTTTTTTATCAACCGGTACAAGCGGAACAATATCGAGCGGCTGAGCAAGGCCATCCAGATCATGAACAACCAGGTGGAGGGCGAGATGAAAAAAGGACAGGTGTTTGATGATATGCTCAAATTTTATGAGTCACCTGGAAACAATGAACTCGAAAATATGGTGCGTCGCGTGGCAGACATCCACGGTACTGATATCAATTTTTACGATCTGCATGGCGATCTCGTTGTGTCGTCCAACCAGGTTGTGTATAGTAAAGGCATCCTCAGTCAGAAGATGAACCCCCTGGCTTTTTATAACCTGCATAATCTTAACCTCATCCAGTACATCAATGATGAGCAGATGGGGAAGGTGAGTTACCAGAGTATTTATAGCCCGGTACGCGACGACCAGGGCAATGCGTACGCTTATTTGAACATTCCGTCGTTCGACTCACAAACTGAGTTGAAGCGCGAGATATCGAATTTTCTTGTAACGATCATCAACCTGAACGCCTTTATTTTCCTGATAGCGGGCGCGATCGCGCTCCTGATCACCAACCGGATTACCGCTTCGTTCACATTGATCAGCGACCGCATGCGGGCCATCAACCTGGGTAAAACGAACGAAGAGATCCCCTGGCACCGAAACGATGAAATTGGTGTACTGGTGACCGAATACAACAAGATGGTGCATAAACTGGAGGCAAGTGCCGCTCAATTAGCAAAGAGCGAACGGGAAGGAGCCTGGAGAGAGATGGCCCGGCAGGTGGCACATGAAATCAAGAATCCGCTTACGCCAATGAAACTGAGCATCCAGTACCTGCAGAAAGCCATCGACAACAATTCACCCAATGTTAAAGAAATGACTTCTGCGGTCGCCAAAACATTGGTGGAACAGATTGATCACTTATCTAAAATTGCGGCCGACTTCTCACAGTTTGCCAATATCGGCAACCCAAAGAATGAGGTTTTTGATATCCATGAAATGCTGCATTCGCTGGTGTCCCTGTACATGGCTACCGAAAACCTGGAATTTGAATGGTATCCTGTGCAGCAACGCGTGTTGCTTTTTGCTGATAAAACACAAATCAACCGGCTCTTCACGAACCTGCTGCAGAACGCAGTAGAAGCCAGTGAAAACAAATCCCACAAGAAAATTGTGATGTCGGAGGAACTGGAAGGTGAATTTATTCTTGTGAAGATTTCCGATAATGGTGATGGCATACCCCTGCAGGTGCAGGAGAAGATATTTACACCCAATTTTACGACCAAGACTTCCGGTACCGGCCTCGGCCTTGCCATGAGCCGTAACATTATTGAACAGGCAAAAGGAGCGCTTTGGTTTGAGACAAAAGAAAACCAGGGCACCGTATTCTTTGTGCGGATTCCGTTGTTCCGCGTCGCTACCTGATCGGACGCCAACCGGACTTTTTCTTAAGGCATCTTCTATAACGATCCGGCCGTATGGCTGTACCTACGCCCAGTGATGGTATAGTGATGTTTCAACCGGTCGTTAAATCCTTTTTTTCTTCCTTCTTTCGGAAATAAAGTGGCGGAATGCATCAAGCGAAAAACTGCTCAGGTTTTTTTCGCGGGTGAGTCCGCCTTTCTGCGCGGCCAGTACGCCATACTTACAGTCATCATATCCTTCAATACTGTGTGCATCCGGGTCAATGGATATCATCACCTGTTTTGCCAATGCATGGTCGATCCACGACCAGTCGATATCCAGTCGTCTTGGATGCGCATTCAGTTCAATTACCACATCATTGGCGGCACAGGCTTCGATCACTTGTGTATGGTCAACCGGGTAACCCCGGCGGCTAAGCAGGAGGCGGCCGGTCATATGTCCTAATATCGTGGTGTAAGGATTGTTGATGGCATTGAGCAATCGCATCATTGCTTTCTCTTCGGTCATCTTCAGGTTGGAGTGAACGGACGCAATTACCAGGTCAAAGGTTGACAACAGTTCGTTGCTATAATCAAGATTGCCGTCGTTAAGGATATCGCACTCGATGCTTTTGAAGATGGTGAAGGGTGCAAAACGAGCGTTTAGTTCGTCGACGTAGCGGTGTTGTTCGCGGATGCGTTCTTCCTGTAAGCCGTTTGCATAGAAGGCGCTCTTGCTGTGATCACTGATCACGAGGTATTCGTAGCCCTTGTCGATACAGACTTTTGCCATTTCTTCGATGGTATTACTGCCGTCGCTCCAATTACTATGACTGTGAATGATGCCGCGAATATCGTTTGCCTGGATTAAGGTGGGTAAGGCATTGTTTCGGGCCCGATCGATAATGCCGGGAATATCGCGGAGACAGGGCGGTATATACGGAAGGCCAGCCTTCGAGAAAACGGCGGTATCGTCATTACCCGCTGCGTCATGCAGGACGCTGTTGGGAAACTGCTTCTGAAAATCCTGGGTGAAAGATGCGGGACCAGTCGTAAGAAAAAGTTTCTGCGGCAGCGAAGCGATGCCTGTGTGCAGGTGCAGGCGCAGCCCATTTTTCAGTTTGTACACCAATGTGTCATCGCTTTCCTGGAGCAGTTCGGGTGGTTGTGCCGTTTGAAATACCGGCTTGATTGTTTCGGTGGGTTTGCCGATTACAAATTCGAGTGCGTCAATGGTATTGTCTTGCCGGCGGTAATTTCCCGTGACCGCAACAGCATCTGCTCCAAAGCATTTTTCGAGGTAGCCTTTGATATTGGGATAGAGGGCTTCGATTTCTGCGTAGAGGAAGCTGCCCTGGTTTTGCAGGTAATATTCGATGGCTTCTTTTACATTGGCCTGGGTTTTTTCGCCAAAGCCTTTGTACAGCAGGAGCCGGTTTTCTTCGCAGGCATAGAGCAGTTCGCCGAGGGATTCAATTTCCATCTCTTTCCAAACCGTTGCGATTTTTTTAGGACCAAGCCCTTTTATATTGAGCATCTCCAGCACCCCCGGGGGAGTGGCGAGGATCAGATCCTCCAGTGCCTGCAGTTTACCGGTTTCAAGGATCTCTGTAATTTTTTTAGCGGCGGAGTCGCCGATGCCTTTCAGGGAAGACAGTTTTTCCGCCGGCACTTCGTTGAGGGGACCTGTCAGCTTTTCAATATTGAAGGCGGCCGCTGCATAGGATTTGGATTTGAAACTATTGCCGCCATGAATGTCCATTAGTTTTGACAAGAGCGAAAACTGGTCGGCGATATAGGCATTGTCGGTCATGTAGAAGCGTTAATAAGAGACAAATGTAAGGGGGAGGGCACAAAAAAATCCCGGCACTGGGCCGGGACTCGTATTCTTTGCTTGAAGAGGCTTATTTCTTCTTAGCAGCTTTTTTCTTAGGAGCTGCTTTTTTAGCGGCTTTCTTTTTTGGAGCTGCTTTTTTTGCTGCTTTCTTTTTAGGAGCAGCTTTTTTCTTTGCGGCTTTCTTTGCAGTTGCCATGTTTTTTGAATTTAAATGGTTAGTAAAAGAATTTAACGAAGTTAAAAATATAAACTTCTTTTAGAATACGCAAATTTTTTTGCGATTTATTAAATTTTTACTAAGCAGTAGCCTCAGCTGCATTAACAGAAACGAAAGTTTTGTTATTGCGGCCTTTTTTAAATTCTACCAAACCATCAGACAATGCGAAGAGGGTAAAGTCTTTTCCTACACCAACATTCTTACCTGCATGATAAACTGTACCACGCTGGCGAACGATGATGTTACCAGAAATAGCAGGTTGACCACCGTAGATTTTTACACCGAGTCTTTTGCTCTGTGAATCGCGGCCGTTCTTTACACTACCTTCACCTTTTTTATGTGCCATGAGAAGAGATTTTTAAAAATGATAATAGAATAATCCGTCAGACAGATTAAGCAATGCTTTCGATTTTGATTTTAGTGTACTGGGTACGATGACCGGTTTTCTTGCGGAAGCCTTTTCTTCTTTTCATTTTAAAGGCAATTACTTTATCACCTTTTACCTGATCGAGGATTTCCGCTTTCACGGTTGCTTTCAGCCCGGCACCTGCTTTTACAGCATTGTCAGAAGCGGTGAGCAACACTTCAGCGAATTCAACTTTATCGCCACTGGCACCTTCCACACGCGGAACGAACAGGGTTTGCCCGTTTTCTACCTTGAATTGCTGGCCGGCTATTTTTACAACTGCGAACATAATTTTCCGATTTAAGGAGTGCAAAAGTAAGGCAAATAACGATATACCCAAACAGAAAATTCATTTATTTCCGCCCTAATTTAACGCTTCCCACCGCCCCATCAGCCTATCTTTGCTCCCTTCTAACTTTACGAGACTATGAAAGTCAAGTCTTTCCTTGCCAGGCCCTTTGCTTCCTACGTGCACAGACAGGTTAAAAAAGACATGGCCAATGCGGTTTCCGACCAGCAGCGCATTCTCGGCGAACTCCTGAAAACGGGGTCGAAAACCATCTTCGGGGCCGACCATCAGCTTGCTGGAGTGCGTACCCACCAGGAGTTCAAACAGGCGGTGCCAATCCGTGATTACGAACAGTTTAAACATTATATCAACCAAATCAAAGAAGGCAAGCACAATGTGCTCTGGAGGGGTCTGCCGATCTACCTGGCAAAGACTTCGGGTACTACCAGCGGCATTAAATATATTCCCATAACGGCCGATTCTATCCCTAATCATATTAATACTGCCCGTAACGCCTTGCTCTGCTATATGGCGGAAAGCGGGAACCATGCTTTTGCCGATGGGAAAATGATATTCCTTTCAGGCTCGCCCGAGCTGGAAAGGGTGGGGGGCATTCCAACCGGCAGGCTCAGCGGTATCGTGAACCACCATGTGCCCCGCTACCTGCGCACGAACCAACTGCCTTCCTATGAGACCAATTGCATTGAAGAATGGGAAACCAAGCTGGACAAAATAGTGGAGGAAACCATGGGGCAGGATATGCGCCTGATCAGCGGCATTCCACCATGGATGCAGATGTATTTCGACCGGCTCACCGAAAAAACCGGCAAGAGCATACACGAAATATTTCCGAACCTTTCTTTACTGGTGCATGGCGGCGTTAATTTCGAACCGTATAAATCAAAACTGTTCGCCAGCGTAGGCCGTACGATCGACAGTCTCGAAACTTTTCCCGCGTCGGAAGGTTTCTTTGCTTTCCAGGATAGCCAGCACAAAGAAGGACTGTTACTCAACACCAACAGCGGCATCTTTTTCGAGTTTGTACCCGCATCGGAAATATTGTCCGACAATCCCACCCGGCTCAGCCTGGCAGAAGTGAAACTGGGAGAAAACTATGCGATGCTTATCAACAACAATGCAGGCTTATGGGCATACAACCTCGGTGATACGGTTAAATTTCTGTCGACCGATCCTTATCGCATCGTGGTAACCGGCCGCATCAAACATTTTATTTCTGCCTTTGGCGAACACGTGATTGGCGAAGAAGTGGAATACAGTCTCCTGAAAGCTGCCAGCGAAGAAAATATTCATATCACTGAATTTACCGTAGCGCCGATGATCCAGCAGGGCAATGGTAAAAGTTTTCACGAGTGGTTCATCGAATTCGAAAACCAGCCATCCGACCTCAATAGATTTGCGAAGCGCATTGATGACTATCTCCGGTCAAAAAATATCTACTACAACGACCTCATCACCGGGAACATCCTGCAGCAATTGCAGATCCGTCCCGTCCGAAAAAATGGTTTCATTGAATACATGAGAAGTGTGGGAAAACTGGGCGGACAAAACAAAGTGCCCAGGCTTAGTAATGACCGGAAACTGGCAGATGCACTGACTGAATACACGAACCAGTAGCCTGTTTTTAGTTTTTGGTTCTTCGTTTTTCGTTCATAGTTCTCTATGCGTAGTGGCTCCCCTTTCGGCAGGCTGACAACTATGAACAAGGAACCATGAACGATGAACCGATAGCGCGTTAAAGTTTGACGATCTTCTTTATTAATGTATTGTTCCCCTTAACAACCCGAACCGTGTAAATGCCTGCGGATGCATGGCTGATGTCGAATGAATAGTAATTCGACTGGCCCATGCCCACGGCTTCGGCGATTTTCTGACCCGCCATATTGAAAATAGCTATGCCCTTGATATCGGTTGGCTGCGGGTAGAATTGCACAATCACCTGGCCGTTCGTTGGACTCGGCGTAACCAGGAAACCTGCTTTTTTCAGGAACGGACTGATCGTTACCGTTCGCAGGTTGATATTATCCAGGTAGATATTGTTTTCGAACCCGGTGGTATTGCGGAAGGCCAGCAATATTTTGCCTGATGTTGCAATGTAAGCGCCCAGGTTTACAGAATCACGCCGCCACTCGGAGGATGCCGGAATATAGGCAGTGGTCAATGGAGCGGTGCGGGTTACCAGCGAGCTGCCCCATTTCTTATAGAGACTGGTATACGATGCGCCGCAGTCGGTACTAATAAGCACTTCAAGTGTATCCCATACATTATTGGCTGTGCTAATATCGGTATACGTGGCCGCCGCCACATCAAACGACAGGAAAGCTGAGTCGACCCCGCTGATAACGGCATCGGGTAAGCGCAGGTAATCCTGTTGTCCAACTGCCGTATAATCCAGGTTATTGATCATGGCACTGTACGCACCCGTTTTGCCCACATTCGCCCTTTGCCAGGTGATGCCGCCGTCTGGATTTACAATATCCCATCCGGCAGGAGGGAAGGGCAGGTTTTCGAACCCTTCCTTTAACGAGGTGACAGGCGTACTAAACAGGAAACTGGTCGTCAATGTATCATTGCCGTTATTTTGATCCGTTCCGTTGTTTGGCTTTGAAACATAAATTTTCAGTGAATGTGTGCCCGCCGCTGCGGTAATGGAGCTTACGGTAATATCCGTTGACGACAATGAGGCCAGGGTACCCGTCCAATTGTACACATACGTAGCATTGTTATCTACCACCGATGTGATCGTTAAACTCGTTAATGTTTGCGAACCCCTGTTGCGAACGGTTACCACCGGGGAGAAAGGCGTATTGCAGATTCTTTGTCCGGGTTGATTAATAGTTCTCAACTGTGCATCGAGGTTCAATAAAACCGGTGTTTGACAACCCAGTGAATTCTGGAATGAATTGCGATACGTATTGTATGCCGCTTCCATGCGTGCTACCTGTTGCGTGGTAAACAACACCAGGCAATTGTCGGCTGTATAATCCATGTAGTTCTGGTACATGATGCCATTGCCGCCGGGCGTGCAGGCATCGGTTTTGATGCCGGTAGAACAGGTGCTGCTGGAATTGGCCTGGTTGGGAGTGTCGTCTACAAAGTCGGTTCCGGTACAGGCCCCGTTGTCATCACCCCAGATATGGTATAGATTGAAATAGTGACCCGCTTCATGGGTGAGTGTTTTTCCACCATTGTAAAATGTATAAGAGCCGGCAGGAAGCGAGCGGTAATCCATTGCAACACCCTGTGATGCGGCCGCCCCGGATCCGGGAAAGGTTGCATAGCCAAGAATACCGTTGCCCAGCACACATACCCACACATTGAAATAGCTGGTCGGATCCCAGGCATCTACACCGCCCAGTGAACTGTATTTAACACCATCATTTGTATTGCTGAAAGAAGTTTGTGCCGTTGTTACGCGATCGATACCGTTAGTTGGTTCGCCATTGGGCGTTTGCTTCGCCATGCAAAACTGTATCACCGATTTACCATACAGCGGTTTAAAATATGAGGGGATCAGCACAGAGTCACCATTGGCACCGGCAAAATCGCGGTTTAATGTATCGAGTTGGGCCTGTATCTGTGCATCCGTTACCAACGCAGGATTGGTAAGCACGATGTGAAACACCACCGGCACAATCAAAGGGCTGCGGTTGCCCGCATTGCCATTGACCGACTGCATGCGGTTATTAGCCTGCCGGAGTGATTCATTGAACTTTGCACGTTCTGCTTCGAATTGTTGCTTTTCTTTTGGATGTGCTTTCCAGCGGAGCTCCAAGGTTTGCATCGTGCCGCAACGGTCCGATACAATCCGGGTGTTGTCCTGTGCAAAAACAGGGATTGCGGCTAATAACAGTAGAAATGATAATAAGGCAGGTAACGGGTAATGGTTCGGTCTCACA
>JAGWTK010000513.1 GCA_028876035.1 Bacteroidota bacterium | reverse complement strand
TTGCTACCTCTTTGTGGAGTGATTATACATGGAAACGATTTCTTTTCCAATCGACGGCTACTGCGGATCCTTTAGCAAGAAAGACCGATAGGGGCGCTTGTTGCCGCAGCAGGGAAAAAGGCGCGCCATACATAGTGTCAAAATCGCAGTCGACCTGGCAGGAATTGACCGGGTATACTTCCCAGCGAGGGTGGATAACCTGGTATTCTTCGGTAGTATGGTTGCTAATTCTGGTATATCCCCAATAATGTTCGAAAATAAATTCCTCCATGCTGCCGGCGGGCATGGGCGCAGGCATGCTGTCTGCTTCGACAGCGATCCGGTTCCACCGCTCTTTTGATTTCCATTCGTAGGCAATCTGCTGCCGGTCGTTATTGGTCCGCTTACTGCTCCTGGTTTTAACAGCCGTATAATGTTCCCTGTACAATGTATTGGCCACAAAGGCCACGAGCCGGTGGGGTACTGTTTCGTTGATGAATACAACGCCGCGTTTTGTCTGTTCTTTCTCCTTTCGTTGTACGTAAAAGCGCAGGTTGATTTCTTCGAAAGTTCCCAACAATGGTATTGGAAGGGAAAACAGGCGGGTATTCCTGAACATAAATCCAACAAGACTTACAACAGCATTGCCATTGTATAGATCCAGTGTGGTGCCAGCCGGTAAAAGAGGGTACAACACTTCAGGCGGCACTGCATAGTTCGCCATGATCAGATCTTCCCAGTATGCTTTTAAGAATATTGCCACAATAGCGTTTGCTAAAGAACAGGTTGATTATTTATCACTGTTCGATGCAATAACGAATCGCTGCACTGAAAGTTCACCTACAGCCGGTCTGAAGGGGAAATTGATTACTCAGTGAGGATATCAACTTCAGCATAACCAGCCCGGTTGTTGTTTTGGGTGTTTTTTTCAGCCCGAATCCTGCAGAACCTGCCTTGCTTTGCCGGAAACGTTTTGGTTTGAAGAACCGGGTTGTTTTTGATATTCGAAAATTCACCTTCATCCACTTTTTCCCATTGCCGGCCGTCCGGGGAGATGAAAAAGGAATAGTGTGTTATGATTCCGGAACCCCACCAATGCTGGTCGGGCAGGTATTTGAATCCCCTCACCGTTGTGGTCCTGCCCAAATCAATAACCAGGTCAACGGGCATTTGAATAGTATCTGGCTGGTACCAGGTTGTTTCTGGATTGCCATCGAGGACAGCATTGACCGTGCTGTCGGTAATGCCGGTGACTGACCAGGCTGTTCTTGCGATGCCAAAAGATTCACTGGTAACGGCGCTCATTTTTTTTGTGCGGCGATCGTAGGCGACAGCTTTTACCAATAATTTTCCTTCGCTGGTTTTAACGGGGGCTGTATAACGATTAGAATGCAGGGTAGGTGTTTGTCCGTTCAAACTGTAGTACAGTTCTGACTCCGCATCGGCAGGATGGAGGTGTACTACGCCGGATTTGTCGCGCAAAATGCCGGGAGGAGCTAATACCTGTGGTGCATTGAAAATGCCCATATTGCTGATGACAGGACTACTCTTACTATCGGTAATCTCTAAACGAACTTGAGTAGCTTCTACCGTATTGAAGCGGAGAATGCGTTTGTAACCAATGGTAGTCCCTGCAGCGAGCTGTTGCCAACTTCCCTTTACCAGGGCTGCCACACTGAATGATTTAACGCGTTGTCCGAGCTGGATATACTCTTGTGCCAGGAACCGGTTGAAGCGGATTGCCTTTGGAAACCGCAGTGTTACTGTAGCGGAGCGAACACTATCATCGGTGGCCCAATAAGTGTCGTTGCTGTTATCCACGGTATTGGCTGCAGTAAAACCCCGGGCATTTCCACGGGTGTTACTGGCGCTTGCGATTGCATTCCTTGCCAGGTTATTTGCAAAAGACTGCCGTATCAATTTTCCAAAAGCCAATACATTGGCTTCATCGGTGGGATGGATCAAACCATTGGGCATGATCGGAAAGTTCAGCAGCAGGGTGGCATTGCGGCCAACGGACTGGTAATAAATATCGGTGAGTTGCGCCACTGTTTTTACCTTGCTGTCTTCTTTCGGGTGATAAAACCATTCCGGACGAATGGAAGTGTTGACCTCGCCGGGTACCCATTTATTGCCGTTTTCGACACCGTTGCGTAACATTGCTTCGGGTACATCGCCGGTTGAATCCAGCAGGCTCCAGTTGGTTTCACCCACATAGCCGGCTTCGGTGCCCACCCAGCGCAGGTCGGCCCGATCGCCGCCATCATTCCAAATCACAATCTTCGGCTGGAGTTCACGCACCAGTTTATAGGTGTTTTTCCAGTCGTAGTAGGTGATACGATCAATGGTGCGTGTTTCATTGGCACCACCATAATAACCCGAACCGCCATTGGCACCATCGAACCATATTTCAAAAATTTCGCCGTAGTTGCTGAGCAATTCACGCAGTTGATTGCGGAAGTATTGGATGTATTGCGGTGTTCCGTAGTCTGCCCGGTTACGATCCCAGGGCGACAGGTAAAGCCCGAGTTTAAGTCCGTATTCTTTGCAGGCATTGGCCATTTCGCGCACGATATCGCCCTTGCCATTTTTCCAGGGGCAATTTTTTACCGAGTATGCTGTGTATTGCGAAGGCCACAAACAAAAACCGCTGTGGTGCTTGGCCGTTAGTATTATTCCTTTCATCCCTGCTTCTTTGCAGATTCGTGCCCATTGGCGGCAATCGAGTTGGCCAGG
Source organism: Bacteroidota bacterium (assembly GCA_028876035.1). Lineage (GTDB taxonomy): Bacteria > Bacteroidota > Bacteroidia > Chitinophagales > Chitinophagaceae > JACMLD01. The sequence continues at coordinate 380 of JAGWTK010000513.1, read as the reverse complement.
GTTAAAGATTTTTGGATCTTCATTTCCATAACCCCAGGACATATCGGTGTAGGTGTTTACGGAAAAATGGATAAAAGCATAGTATTCGAGTTGCTGCCAACGAAGTTGGTTGGCACTGGGCAAGGGGCCGACCGGCACTGGTATAGTTGGCTGCGCGATGGTATGTAAACAAAGCAGCAGGGCAGTAATGGTTTTGATGGATTTGTGCAAGTTCATGTCCTTGATCAACATAAAAGGATAATGAGAATGGTTCATTGTGAAAGTAATGGAAATCGGAGCCGTCATGCCTGCGCAGGCAGGCATCTTTACTTGAAGATGATTTGAATTCAAAATCCCTTTTGATTATAAAATGCGCAGACTTCTTATATGGAGACCCCTGC